>NZ_JBHVPZ010000014.1:0-228705 GCF_042887135.1 Kitasatospora sp. NPDC057965 | reverse complement strand
CGATCGAACCACGCGGCCCCATCGAGACCGAAGCAGCCCGCCGCCTCGCCGACGACCTCAAGAACGAGTGATCACCCGATTACCCAACACTTTCTGAGCCGGACGCCCCAGGACCCGTCCCGCGACAACCAGCCACCGTTGCACCGACCCTCTTCCCAGAAGGGTCGACGGGTGCCACGCTTCGTGATCGAATGCATCACGCCAAATTGCCATGTCGACATAGCGTCGGATGGTGAACTTGTCACAACGGCAACGGTCCACCCGATAGATTCGATCTTGGCTAGCAGTGCCGCACCACCACACCACACCACCGAGGGGGCTTGAGCGCCTTGAGCAGGGTGAGCAGGAGCGACGCGGGTCCTGACAGCGGCCAGGCCGTGGCCGGTATCGCGGGTCGTTCCACGAGAAGCGCCGGCTCTCAGGCCTCCGCCGCCAACACCCGCCACTCCGGCACCACCTCCTACTCCTCCTATTCCCCCGCGGCCCCGTCCGCCCCGGGAACCCCAGCCGCACCAGGCGCCCCAGGCGGCTCCGGCGCCTCGCAGGGCGCGGGAGCCCCGCCCTTCCCGGGCGTCCCGGAACACGGCGGACGCCCCGTCAGCCGATCGTCCGTCAGCCACTCCGGCGGGTACGGCGGCGGCTCGGACGGCCGGGCCGGGACGTCGGTAACCGGCCATTCCGGCGGGCACCCGGGCGGCCATTCCGGAGCCGACGGCGGGTTCACGACCTTCGCCTCCCCCGCCGGTGCCTTCACCGGCCCGGGCACTCCCGGAGCCGGCCTCGGACCGGCCCTCCCCGGCCTGCCCGGCTCCGCGAACACCGGCGGGCTCCCCGGCGGACCGCTCGGCCTCGGCGCCACCGGACACGGCCTCGGCGGCCACGGCCCGTCGGTGCACGGCCAGTCGGTGCATGGCCACGGCGGCCCCGCCGGCGGCCTCAACGGCTCCTCGACGGCCGTGCTGGCCGCCGCGCCCCGCAAGCTCTCCGGGCGCCGCCGCCGCGAGACCGTCGCCGTCCTGATCTTCGGCGGCGCACCGATCTTCGAGAGCTCGATCCCGCTCTCGGTCTTCGGCGTCGACCGCCAGGACGCCGGGGTGCCGCGCTACCGCCTGCTGGTCTGCGCCGGCGAGGAGGGCCCGCTCGCCACCACCGGCGGCCTGACCCTCTCCGCCCCGTACGGACTGGAGGCGCTGGCCCGGGCCGGCACGATCGTCGTCCCGGCCTGGCGCTCGATCTCGCAGCCACCGCCGGTCGAGGCGATCACCGCCCTGCGCAAGGCGCACCACGAGGGCGCGCGGATCATCGGCCTGTGCACCGGCGCGTTCGTCCTCGCCGCCGCCGGCCTGCTGGACGGCCGCCCGGCGACGACCCACTGGATGTACGCGCCGACCCTGGCCAAGCGCTACCCGCGGGTGCACGTCGACCCGCGCGAGCTGTTCGTCGACGACGGCGACGTGCTGACCTCGGCCGGCACCGCCGCCGGGATCGACCTGTGCCTGCACGTGGTCCGCAGCGACCACGGCGCCGAGGCGGCCAACGCGCTCGCCCGCCGGCTGGTGGTGCCGAGCCGGCGCAGCGGCGGCGGGCAGGCCCAGTACATCGATCAGTCTTTACCTGAGGAGATCGGCAACGACCCGCTCGCCGAGGTCGTGACCTGGGCCCTGGAGAACCTCAACCAGCAGTTCGACGTCGAGGTGCTGGCGGCCCGCGCCTACATGAGCCGACGGACCTTCGACCGGCGGTTCCGCACGCTCACCGGCAGCGCCCCGCTGCAGTGGCTGATCACCCAGCGGGTGCTGCAGGCGCAGCGGCTGCTGGAGACCTCGGAGCTGTCGGTGGACGACGTCGCGCGCCGCTGCGGCTTCCGGTCGCCGGTGGCGCTGCGCGGGCACTTCCGGCGCCAGCTCGGGGTCTCGCCGGCCGCGTACCGGACGAGCTACCGGGCCCGGCGGCCCGGGGCGTCGGCTCCGGCGCCGGCCGCGCCGACGGGCGGCGACCTGCGGACGGCGGGGGCGGTCGCGTCGGCGGCCGCGGCCGGCGCGGTGGGCGGTTCGGTCCAGGGCCAGCACGGCCAGCACGGTGGGCACGGCGCACCCGGTGGGCACGGCACGCCGGTGGGGCACGGGTCGGCCGGCGCCCAGGGTTACCCGGGCGGCTCGGGTTCCGCGGTCCCGGGCCAGCACGGGCAGCCGTCCGGACCGGGCGTGCACGCGCGGGCCGGGCAGTCGTACCCGCACCAGCCGGCCGGACACCAGTCGCACCCCGGGCAGCCGGGGACCGGTCGTGGTCCGGCGCGCCCGCCGCTGGTCCCGGCGCAGCCAGGGCCCGGCACGGGGCGGCCGTCCAGGACGGCGGAGCACGCCGCCGCCGAGGACGGGGTCCCGCAGCCGGGCGCGCGCGGCCAGGGCCAGGGACACCGGAGCGCGGCCGACCGGCCGCAGGATGGGTCGCCGGAGGTCCGGGCCCGGCAGGCCCGGGCGGGCCAGCTCCGTCCGCAGGGCGTGCGGGGCACCGCGGCCGAGGCCAGGGAGCCCCGCGAGGGGCGGCCCGGGCGGGACGCCCGCCCGGCGTACCCCGGCCGGGAGGTCCGCGAGGTCAGGGAGACGGACGGCCACGCGCCGGAGGAGCACGGCTCCGAGGGCCGCACCCCGGCACCGCGCTCGGCTCCATCGGTGCCCGCGGCGCGTGATCGCGCCGTAGGGTGAGTGGCGTGAATGACCGTTTGGTATGGATCGACTGTGAAATGACAGGCCTCGACCTCGACCGGGACGCCCTGGTCGAGGTCGCGGCACTGGTGACGGACTCGGAGCTGAACATCCTCGGCGAGGGTGTGGACGTCATCATCCGGCCGCCCGCCGAGGCGCTGGCGAACATGCCCGGGGTGGTGCGGGAGATGCACACCGCCTCCGGGCTGCTGGAGGAGCTGGAGCACGGCGTCACGCTGGCCGAGGCGGAGGCGCTGGTGCTCGCGTACGTCCGCGAGCACGCGCCGGAGGCCGGGCGCACGCCGCTGTGCGGGAACTCGGTGGCCACCGACCGCGGGTTCCTGAGCCGGGACATGCCCGCGCTGGAGGGCCACCTGCACTACCGGATCGTGGACGTCTCCTCGATCAAGGAGCTGGCCCGGCGCTGGTACCCGAAGGCGTACTACAACAGCCCGCAGAAGGGCGGGAACCACCGGGCGCTCGCCGACATCCGCGAGAGCATCGACGAACTGCGCTACTACCGGGAGGCGGTGTTCGTCCCGCAACCCGGCCCGGACACCGACACCGCGCGCGCGATCGCCGAGAAGTACCAGCCGCCGACGGGCTGAGCCCGGAGCGGCGGAGGTGCTCGCGCCGGGGCGAGGAAACCCTGGCGCGAGCACCCTTCCGGATCCTGTAGAGTTCTTCTTGTCGGAGCGGGAACGCCGAAAGGCGCGAACGGTCCGGACAGATGGTGGGTGTAGCTCAGTTGGTAGAGCACCTGGTTGTGGTCCAGGTGGCCGCGGGTTCGAGTCCCGTCACTCACCCCATCGCCCCGAGGGGCCGGTCTCGTCAAGAGACCGGCCCCTCGGGCTTTTTCGCGTTCCCTCACATCGGCGGCGGCCGGGCGGGGATGGTGTGGCGCGCGTCGCACCGTGGTCCGCGTCTCATTCTTTTCCCCGGCCGCGGGTCTGCCACCGGAAGCTACTGACTAGTAACGTTGCCGCCATGACCACTCCTTCGATCGGCCGGCTGCTCGACTCCACCGTCCCGATGGCCCGGACCCTGAAGCTCGAGTACCTGGAGACCACCCCGGAGCGTGCTGTGCTGCGGCTGCCCGACCAGCCCGAGTACCACAACCACGTGGGCGGCCCGCACGCCGGCGCGATGTTCACCCTGGCCGAGTCAGCCAGCGGCTGCATCGTGCTGGGCGCCTTCGGCGACCAGCTCTCGCGCGCGGTGCCGCTGGCGGTGAGCGCCGAGATCTCCTACAAGAAGCTCGCCATGGGCGCCGTCACGGCCACCGCCGTGCTCGGCCGGCCGGCCGCCGAGATCGTCGCCGAGCTCGACAAGGGCGAGCGCCCCGAGTTCCCGGTGACCGTCGAGATCACCCGGGCCGACGGCGCGGTGACCGGCGTCATGACGGTGATCTGGACGCTGCGCCCCAACTCCTGAGCGGAGCACGGCGGGCGGGGCCGACGGGGGCGGACGGCCCGCGACGACCGCCCGCGATGACTGTCCGTGACGGCGGCCGTGTCCTCCCGGTCCGCCCGCTCGTTCTCGATTCACGTGCGAGCCAAACACGCGACCAGAGGCCCGGAAGCCGCCCGACGGACCGTCGGCGGCGGGTGGCGGGCGGCCCGGCGGTGGCTGCCCCGGCCACGGGCCGTCGCGGCCGGCGGGGCCCTCCTCGCGCAGCTCTGGGGGTTCGGCGCCTGCGCGGCCGACGCCGAACCGCTGCCGGAGCCGGTCGGGCGGACCGTCGGCCGGGCCCTGACCGGCGGCGGGACGGCGCCCGACGACCCGGTGGAGCGGCCCGTGCCGAGCCCGTCCGGCGGGCTGCTCGACCGGCTCGCCGACGACGTCCCCCGGGTCGCGGCCGATGTCGTCGCGGCGGACGTCGCCACGGCGGACGTCGCCGCCGACGTCGTCGCGCCGGGGCGGTCCCCCGCGACCGCCCCGACCGACCCGGCCGGCCCGATCGGCAGCGCCCTCCAGGACCGGATCAGGGCCGGCGGGCTCCCCCTGCCGGGACAGCGGTCCGCCGTGCCCGACGCGTTCGCGATCGCCTCCGGACTGTGGGGCGCCGGGCCCGCCCGCACCCGCCCCGTCGAGGCTCGGGCGGCCCGCGGCGAGGTCGCCGACGGGCCGTCGGGTACCTCTGCCCGGCCCGCCGACGCCGCACCGCCGCCCCCACCGGGCGGCACTCCGCACGGCCAGGCCGCCCCACCGTCGGCCCCCGCCGCACCGGACCGGCCGCCACCCCCGCCCCCAGGACCCGGGCACCCGGACCCGGCGGATGGCGGGGACGGGCGGCCGGGCGGCCGCGAACACCCGTCCGCCGCAACCGGCGCCCCGGTGGCCGGCCCGGCGGCGGGCCCGACGGCGCGGCCCGGCGGGACCGCGACCAGGACGGCCGCCGTCACCGTCGCCCACGACACCGCCGGCACCGCGACCGCCGTCCTCGCCCCCATCGCGGCCGGGCTGTTGCTGACCGGCGCCGCGATGTACAAGCACCGGGGCCTGCCGAAGGGCCACTGAACGGACCGCCGGGGGCGACCCCTGATGGACGGGGATCGGGCGGCGAGGGTCGGCGGGCGGGGATCACAGGCGGGGATCAATAGGCGGGATCAGACGGCGGGGGTGGCCAAGTGAAGCGTGAGCAGCGGCAGTTCGCGCCCGGGGATGGAACCGGAGGGGGCCGTGCCGGTGCGGACGGCTCCCATGGCCAGGTAGAAGGGTTCGGCGTTCGGGTCGGCCTCGACGGTGACCCGGTCGAAGCCGAGGGCGGTGGCCTCGGCGCGCAGGTGGTCCATCAGACGACGGCCGATGCCGCGGCCGATGGCGTCCGGTTCGACGAAGATCATGCCCAGTTCGCCCTTCGGGGGCGCCCCGGTGAGGGTGACGAAGCCCAGCACCCGGCCGTCGTCCTCGGCGACGGCGGTGCGGTCGGGTCCGATCCGCTCCGGGTCGAGGGTGAGTTCGGCCCGGCAGGCCTCGATGAACTCGTCGTCGTAGCCCCAGTGCGCCTTGGAGCGCAGCGCGAGGGCGCTGAGCGCGGCCGCCTCGCTCGGCCTGGCCGGTCGGATCAGCATGGTGGGTGCCCCTCCTGGTCGGGTCGTCCGGGATCCGGCCGTCCGGAATCCGGTTGTCCGGGATCCGCCCGTCCGGGATCCGGGCGCACACGATCCGGCCGCCCGGGACCCGGACATGGTGCACCAGAGGGCGGCCTAACGGAAGACCCCCGCGGGCGGGGCCGGGGAGGGGGTGGCGGTGGCGTCGGTGGCCGGGGTGGCGCCGGCGGCGAAGTCGGCCAGGGCGCGGCCGTGTTCGACCCGGCCGTGGGAGGCGTCCGAGGCCACCCGGCGGGTCAGTTCGGCCAGCGGGAGCGGAGTGTGCGCGGCGGCCAGCACGAGGTTGCCGAAGCGCTTGCCGCGCAGCACCGCGGGGTCGGCGACCAGACAGAGTTCGGGGAAGACCGCGCCGAGGGTGGCCACCTGGGAGCGGGCGAACGGCAGGGCGGAGCCGTCGGCGATGTTGACGGCGTACCAGCCGCCGGGGGCGAGGGCCCGGGCGGCCAGCGCGGTGAACTCGACAGTGGTGCAGTGGGCGGGCACCCGGGCACCGGAGAAGACGTCGGCGATCACCAGGTCGACGGTGCCCTCGGGGGTGCGCTCCAGCACGCTGCGGGCGTCCGCGCCGCGCACCTTGACCTGCCAGCCGCGCTCCAGTGGGAGTTCGGCGCGGACCAGCTCGGTGAGCGCGGTGTCGATCTCGGCGACCTGCTGGCGCGAGCGCGGGCGGGTGGCGGCGACGTAGCGGGCCAGGGTGAGCGCGCCGCCGCCGAGGTGCAGGACGGTGAGCGGGCGGCCGGGCGGGGCGACCAGGTCGATCAGGTGGCCGAGCCGCCGCTGGTACTCGAAGCCCAGGTGGGCGGGGTCGGCGAGGTCGACCAGGGACTGCGGCGCGCCGTCGATCAGCAGCGACCAGGCGGCGGGCCGGTCGCGGTCGGGGCGCAGTTCGGCGAGCCCGGAGTCGACGGCCCGGGTGAGCGGGCCCTGGGCGTGGGTGCGGCCGGCGGGGCCGGTGGCGGCCGGGCCGCTCTCCGCGGCGGTGCGGCCGCGGTCCGCGGTGCGGCCGGCCCGGTTGCTTCGTCCCATACCCGCCATTATCGCCGCCGCGCGGAAGAGCCCCGCGGCTCGGCGGGGCGGGCGGGCGCGGGCGGGCGGGGGTCAGGACGGGGGTCAGGACGGGCCGAGGCCGCCCGCGGTGAGGGTGCAGGCGGCCTCGCAGAGGGCCGAGCGCAGGACCCAGGGGTCGGTGGGGCGGGCGGAGCGGTCGGCGCCGGCCGGGGGCAGCACCCAGCGCGGGTCGGTGGCGGGCAGCAGTTGGGCGCCGGCGGTACAGGAACTGCCGGGCAGGTGCCAGGTCGCCGAGGTGCCGGCCGGTACGAGGAAGGAGACGGTGGCGTCGTTGCGGCTCTGCAGCACCGCGCCGCAGGCCCGGCGCAGCCGCAGGATGTCGACCGCCTCCAGACCGTGCCGCAGGGCGACCGTCACGGTGTCGAAGGTGGCCACGAGGACGGCGTCCGTGCCCGCCTCCGCGCGCTGGCGCCGGCAGGGGCCGCCACCGGACGGGACCCGGCCGGGGCCGCGGTCGTCGGCCGACTCCGGCAACAGGGCGGGGGCCGCTCCGTCGAGCACCCCGCCGACGGCCGGACGGCGGAACTGCGGTACTCCAGTGGCCGCCATGGGCCCTCCTGTCGCCTCGTCGGGACCGGAAGCCGAACCGCCCGGGTGGGGGTGCCGGCAGGGGCGCGGCGGGGGACGGCGGCGGGGGCTTCCATGTACCAGGACAACGCGGGGCCCGTACCGCAGGCCACGGGGCGCTTTACAGCAAGGCATGGCATTTCATGGCAGATCCCGGCAACTATGCCCGGTTTGCACCCATTTGGTGGTACATCGACCGCCAACACGCTGTGTCCAATCGGTGACTCCCGGTACTGTCGTGCCTCGCCCGGCCGTCCACCGGGCCCCTTCGGACCCACCCGCGGCCGGGCGTCCCCGCCGTCCCAGCGCCGCCCGACCCTCGCACCACCACCCGCACCACCACGGAGCGCACCATGGCAGCCACCCCACCGGCCGAGCCGAACCGCCCGTCACCCAACACCGCGATGCGCGCCCTGCGCGGCGACCGCTCGCCGGGCGAGTTCGCCACGGCCGTGCGCCGGGCGGCCCGGGAGATCGGCGAGCACGTCTCCTGCGACGCCCGGTACGTCGGGCGGGTCGAGTCCGGCGAGATCCGCTGTCCCAACTACGCGTACGAGCGGGTGTTCCGGCACATGTGGCCGGACCGCTCGCTCACCGACCTCGGCTTCGCGCCCCGCACCGCCGTCCGCCGCCGCCCGGCGGACGGCGGCGGGGGCGGGGGCCCGGGCACAGGCGCGAGCGGCGGCCTCCGGGCGGCGGGCCGGGCCGGCGGGCCGGGGGCCGGAGCACCACCACCCCTCCACCCGGCGTTCCCACCCCTGCCCGCCCCGCGATCGCCGCTCTCCACCCGACTCCCGTACGCTGCCTCGCCGTACGCGGAACCGCCCCCACCGCCCGGGGCCCCGGCGCCGAGGTTCACGACGGCGCCCCGGGGGCCCGACGAACCGCACCCCTGTGACGAGGAGAACGACGTCGTGCGTCGCCGTACGTTCCTGGCCGGCGGCCCGGCCGCGCTGGCCTCCGTGATCGGCATCGACCGGCCCGGCCCGGCCGCCGCGGCCCCCGCCCCCCACGGCGAGGCCGCCCACCCCGCTCCACCGGGCACCGTCGTACCCGGCCGCCCCGGCCCCGTCGTCCCGCCGCCCCGCAAGGTCGGCGCAGCCGAGGTGCTCGGTGTGGAGCAGGCCGTCCGGGACATCCGGCTGGCCGACGACGCGCACGGTGCCGACGCGCTGTTCGAGCAGGCCGGCCGCTCGCTGCGGGAGGCCTACCTGCTGCTCGAAGCCTGCGAGTACTCCACCGAGACCGAGCAGAGGCTCCAGGTCGGGGCCGGCGAACTGGCCATCTCGGTGGGCTGGTTGGCGCACGACTCGAACCGGCTCGCGGACGCCCGCTCGTACTACGCGGAGGCCCTGGCCACCGCGCGGATGGCCGGCGACGCCGCGCTGGAGGCGCACGTCTTCTCCAACGGCGCCTTCCTCGCCCGGGACGCCGGCCGCCCCCGCGAGGCGCTGCGGGCCGCCCAGGCCGGGCAGTCCGCCGCCCGGCACCTCGACTCCCCCCGGCTGCTCGCCCTGCTCACGATGCGCGAGGCCGGCGGCTGGGCGCTGCTGCGGGACCGGGGCACCTGCGAGCGGGCGATCGTCCGGGCCTGCCGGCTGTTCGAGCAGGGCCCCCGGCAGGCCGACCCGGAGTGGATGTCGTTCTTCGGCGAGGCCGAACTCGCCGGGCTGCAGGCCCAGTGCTGGTCCGCCCTCGGGGACTGGGACCGGGCCAGCGAGCACGCCCGGCTGGCCATAGCGCTCCAGCAGCCGCACTTCGTGCGCAACCGGGTGCTCTACACCGCCGAACTCGCCCACGACCGGCTCGGCCGGGGGGACTTGGCGGGTGCGGCCGAGCACGGGTCGGCCGCCGTCGCGCTGTTCGGCGACGTCCGCTCGGCCCGGATCCGCGCCATGCTCGCGGACACCGCACAGCGGTTGCGGGAGCACCGGCGGGTGCCGGAGGTGGAGCGGTTCCTGGCCGAGTACGGCGCGGCGACGGCGGCCTGAGCGGGCGACGGCGGCCGGCCACCGCGGGCCGGCCGCCTCCGGTCAGTGCTTCAGGGTCTCCAGGTGACCCTGGTCGTTCCACAGCTCCACCGCCGGCGCGCCGTACTCCCAGGACAGCACGCAGAGCGCGGCGGTGCCGAGCTTGAACCGCTGGGCGAACTCGGGCGGCAGGCCGAGCCAGCGGGCGGTGAGGATGCGCAGCAGGTGGCCGTGGGCGAAGAGCACGACGTCGCAGTCGGCGCAGTGCATGACCGTGGTGTCCGGGTCCGGCACGCCGTGCGCGGTGTTGAGCTCGGCGAGCAGGGAGTCCACCCGGGCGGCGACCTCGGAGAGCTTCTCGCCGCCGGGGACGCCGTCGCGCCAGATCAGCCAGCCGGGCTGGTCGGTGGCGCGGATGTCGGCGCCGGTGCGGCCCTCGTACTGTCCGTAGTCCCACTCCAGGAGTTCGGGGCGCTCGACGGCCCGGTCGCCGAAGCCGGCCAGCTCGCAGGTCTCCTTGGCGCGGCCGAGCGGGCTGGTGTAGACGCGGGCGTCGGGCAGGCCGTTCCAGGGCGCCGCGGCGAGCCGGGTGCCAAGCGCGCGGGCCATCGCCCGGCCGTCCTCGGTCAGCGGGATGTCGGTGCGGCCGGTGTGGCGGCCGGTGGCCGACCAGTCGGTCTCGCCGTGGCGGACCAGCAGGATTCGGGCGGGCATGGGCGGGCTCCTCGCACTCGGGCGGTGTCAACGGTCGGCCTCGCCAGCGAGCACCGGACTCCATGATCCCCCACCGGTGCGCCTCGCACGCGACCGGCCCGCGTCCCGCGGCGGGGCCGGTCACGGGATGCCGGGCGGCACCCGGGGCCGGTCCGGCCGGTCCGGGTTCGCCGTCAACGGCCCGTTCGGGGCGGATTGTCGGAGCCGGATGCGACACTGGGCCGCACCATGAACGTCTCGACGAACGCCCCGCTCCGCGGGCCGGCGGAGCCGCTCGCCCAGCGGCTCGCCGAGCTGCGCGGACCGGCGCAGCAGCGCAGTCTGAACGCCCGTTCCCTCGCCGCCCTGGCCGCCAATCCGGGGTGCCACCGCCGCGCCGTGCTGGACGCCGCCGGGGTGGACAAGGCGGCGCTGGCCGCCCGGCTGGGCCGCCCCGCCCCCTTCGGCCGATCGCCGTTCGCGCTGGCGCGCGGCGTCGTGTTCGAGGCCCGGCTGAAGGAGGACGGCTACGCGGCGCTGCTGGAGCCGCTGCGCCGCCGGCTCGGCATGTCCGAGGAGGGCGGCCCGCTGCTGGTGCCGGACCTGCTCCGCTCCTCCGGTCCGGCGGTCCGGGCCGACCGGACGGCCGCCGCCCTGGCGGAGGCGGCCGCCGAGGAGCGGGCCTGGACGCTCCTCGACCACCCGATGCTGCGGCTGGAGGTGGCGGGCTCCACCGCCTACCTGGAGCCGGACGCCGTCGTGGTGCACGGCGGGCGCTGCACCGTCGTGGAGATCAAGTCCTTCCCGGTGCTGGACGGCAGCGCGGACCCGGGCAAGGTGGGCGCCGCCGCCCGGCAGGCCGCCGTCTACGTGCTGGCGCTGCAGGAGGCGGCCGCCGCGCTGGCCGGGCAGCCGGTGGACCCTGACCCGTACCGCGAGCAGCGGCTGCCGGGCAGCCCCCGCACCAGCGTGCTGCTGGTCTGCCCCGAGGACTTCGGCAGCCGGCCGACCGCCGTACCGGTGGACGTGCGCCGCGAGCTGGCCACCACCCGCCGCCAGCTGAGCCGGATGACCGGCATCGAGCGGCTGCTGGCGGTGCTGCCGCCGGGGGCGGACCTCGATCTCTCCCCCGATGCGGACGGCGCGCCCGTCCGGTCCGCCGAGGAGTTGGAGAAGACGCTCGGGACGGTGCCCGCCGCGTACAGCCCGGACTGCCTGTCCACCTGCGAGCTCGGCTTCCACTGCCGTGCCCAGGCCCGTTGCGGGGACCGGGTCGAGCAGCTGGGCCGGGGGGTGCGGGGCGAGCTGGGCAGCATCCGCACGGTGACGGAGGCGCTGGCCGTCGCCCGTACCGGCCCGGGCGGGGCCGGCCGGACCGGCGCCGACGGGGCCGCGAACGAGGACGGCAACGAGGACGGGAGCGAGGACGGCGACGGGGCCGACGAGGCCGCCGCCCGGCTGGCCTACGCCGCCGCGCTGCGCGCCGAGGCGCTCGGCCGCACCGCGCCGGCCGCCGCGGGGGGCGAGCGGTGAGCCTGCTGTCCACCCTGGCCCGGCTGGAGGCCGTGCGCAGCGGCCGGGCCGAGCCGCTGGCCACCGTCCGCCACCGGCACCTGTCCGAGCGCCCGATGGTGTTCGTCCCGCTGACCTCGGCCGGTGAGGACGGCGCTCCGCTGGCGGTGCTGCTGGGCACCGACCGGCAGGCGCCGGTGCTGCACATCGTGCCGCAGCCGCTCAACCGCACGCTGCGCTCGGAGTTCCTGGCGGACCTGGCCGCCGATCTGCTGCCCTACCTGGAGTCCTTCGGCGACGAGGTCGAGCTCATCGAGGGCTCCGAGAAGGACCCGGAGACCGGTGAGAAGTCGCCGGTCGTCCGGGAGCTGTGCGCGGACGCCCCGCAGCTGATCGTGCCGAACAGCGGGGGCGTGCGGCACCTGGCGCTGCTCGGCCGCTCGACCCGGTTCCGCCGCACCGCCGAGGACGAGGACCCGGGCCCGTTCCCGGCCCCCGCCCGGGTGCCGCTGCTCGGCCGCTGGCTGACCCACCTCGCCGAGCGCGCGATGGTGCCGGGCTCCAGCCTGCTGCTGCCGATGACCGGGCTGCTGGCCCGGCACTGGGCCACCGGCCAGAGCCATCTGGAGGACCAGCACCTGGCCGCCCGGCTGGCCTGGCACGCCCCGCCGGAGGGGCTGACCGGTGCGGAGGCGGCCGAGCTGGCCGAGACCGGGCGCGGCTTCGAGGGCCGGCTGATCCACCCGCCGGCCGGTCCGACCACCGACCCGGTGTTCGACGCCAAGGTGCTGGCCCCGGCGATCGCCCGCTACGACGCGGCCGCGGCGGCGCAGCGCGAAGCGGAGGGCGCCGGCCCGGCGGGCCGCGCGGACGCCGAGGCGGCCCGGGAGGCGGTGCGGGTCTCCGTCGAGCGGCTGCGCGCCGTGCTGCGCGAGGAACTGCTGCCGACCTGGCACGACGTCTGGCGGGGCCTGGACCTGCTGCGAGCCCTGCCGCCCGCCGGCCATCTGCCCGAGCGGTGGACCGGCGACCGCTGGTCGTACACCGGTCACCGGGACCGGCTGGCGGCCGGCGAGCCGCCGCAGCCGCGGCTCGACGACGCCGTGACGGCCGCCCGCAAGCTCGCCCAGCGCGAGCGCGAGCAGGCCCGGCTGGACGTCCAGGAGGCGCTGGACGACCCGCTGGCGATGGCCGAGCACCGGCTCGCCGGGGAGGCGTTCAGCGGGGTGGTGACCGAGGTGGTGCCGGACTACGACACCACCGGCCGCTCCCCCAAGCCGCGCCCGCTGGTGACCGTCCGCACCGACGACCGCCCGCACGCCGACCTGGGCCGGGAGGTGCACCGGGTCCGGGAGCCGGCGGCGCCGGAGGCCGCGGCGGGTCCGGCGCAGAAGGCCGTGATCGCGGCGGCCGACCCGGAGGCGGGCACCATCACCGTGCGGGTGTTGTCCGGCATGGGGCGCAAGCGGGAGCCCGAGCCGGGCAGCCTGCCGGAGCCGGGCGAGCGGGTCACCTTCACGCTGTTCGAACTGACGGTCCGGCAGGCCGCGCCGCTGCCCGATCCGGACGACACGCCGTGGACGCACGGCGGCCCGCCCGGCGCCGCCGTCACCGTGCTGCCGGCCGTGGCCGGCGCCGCCGAGGACTGGGAGTGATCCGCCCGATGAGCACCGAGCAGGACGCCGGCCAGAGCCCCGGCGCGGCGGCCGACGCCGCGGTGGCGCGGATCCTGGAGGCGACCGTCCGGCCGGCCACCGGGGCACCGCGCGGCGTGGTGGTGGACTCGCCGCCCGGCGCCGGCAAGTCGACCCTGGTGGTGCGCGCCGCCCGGGAGCTGGTCGGGGCCGGCGAGCGGCTGATGATCGTCGCCCAGACCAACGGCCAGGTGGACGACCTGGTCGACCGACTGGCCGTCAAGGCCCCCGACCTGACGATCGGCCGGCTGCACGCGGCCGACGCCCGCCCGGGGCCGGAGGTGCTGCGGCACCCCAACGTCACGCCCTCGGACAAGGTCGCCGAGCTGGCCGAGCTGGACGTGGTGATCTCCACCTCGGCCAAGTGGCAGTGGGTGCGGGCCGAGCAGCCGTGGCGGCACGCGATCGTCGACGAGGCGTACCAGATGCGGTCGGACGCGCTGCTCGCGGTGGCCCGGCTGTTCGAGCGGGCGCTGTTCGTCGGCGACCCGGGCCAGCTGGACCCGTTCACCGTGGTGGGCACCGAGCAGTGGGCGGGTCTGTCGTACGACCCGTCGAGCAGCGCGGTGGTCACCCTGCTCGCGCACAACCCGCAGATCGAGCCGCACCGGCTGCCGGTGTCCTGGCGGCTGCCGGCCAGTGCGGCGCCGCTGATCTCCGGGGCGTTCTACCCGTTCACGCCGTTCCGCTCGGGCACCGGTCCCGGTGACCGCTCGCTGACCGCGTCGGTGCGCCCGGACGGCTCGGCGGTGGACGCCGCCATCGACCGGGCGGCCGAGCACGGCTGGGCCCTGCTGGAGCTGCCGGCCCGGCACACGGTGCGCACCGATCCGCAGGCGGTGGCGGCCGTCGCGGCCACCGTGCGCCGACTGCTGGACCGCGGGCTGACGGCGCACTCCGAGCAGGGCTCCGCCCCGCTCACGGCGGACCGGGTCGCCGTCGGCACCGCGCACCGGGACCAGGCGGCGGCGGTACGGTCCGCGCTGGCCGCGGCCGGGGTGCCGGTGGACCCGCTGGCCGGGCCGGCGGTCACGGTGGACACCGCGAACCGGCTGCAGGGGCGCGAGTACGACGTCACCGTGGTGCTGCACCCGCTGTCGGGGCGGCCGGACGCGACCGCGTTCCACCTGGAGACCGGCCGGCTGTGCGTGCTGGCCTCCCGGCACCGGCACGCCTGCATCGTGGTGGCCCGGGCCGGGATCGCGGAGCTGCTGGACGAGCATCCGGCCACCGAGCCGGTGCAGTTGGGCGTTCCGGTGGCGTTCCCCGACGGCTGGGAGGCCAACCACCGGGTGCTGCACCACCTGTCCGGGCACCGGGTGCGGCTGGGCCGGTCCTGACGGCGCGGGCCTGCGCACCGGCACGGGCGTGCGACGGGCCGGCCGGGCGCGTACGGAACCGGGCCGGCGCGCGCCCGGCCGGCCCGACTGACGCGCGCCCCCGGCGCGCCGGGCGGGAATAGCGCCCGGACGCGCACCGTTCCGTTACCGGCCGCCGCCGCGAGACAATGGACGACGGCCACGACCGGGCGGCGCCCGACCCGAGCAGCCGTCGCCCGCACCCATCGAGCACCCGGAGGTGTCCGTCCATGCCCGACTCCCATGCGCAGGCGTCCGACCCGAGCGGCCTCTCCGCACCGGCCGGTCCCGGCACGGGCGCCGGTGCGGCGCCCGGCCGGCGGCAGCGCCCGGCGCAGCTGCTGTTCGAGCCGCAGGCCGCCGAACCGGAGCCGGAGCGTTTCTTCGACCTGGAGTCGATCGACGACCCGGCGGAGCTGCTGCGCCGCTCCACCGAGCTGGCGCTGGCCTTCCGGGCGGCCGCCGAGCGGGCCACCGACTTCCAGGCGGTCGCGGCCGCGCAGCTGGCGGACCCGCGCCGCTTCGACGCGCTGTCCGACGCCGAGATCGCGGACCGGGCCGACTGGACGCCGGACTACGCGGCCAAGATGATCGAGTACGGCCGCACCCTGCTCCAGCCGCGGCGGCAGGAGGACTGATCCGCCCGGAGGGGTTCGCGGTCCGGTTCCGTGGCCACTGGCATATGCCGGAGGAAGCGGAAGGGTACGCCCCCGCCCGGCCCGCTGTCCGGCGAACCGCTTTTTCCCTCCCGGACCCGCCCCGGACACCCCACTCTGCTGTCCGTGGACATCTGGACCTATCAGTCGGTGGAGCACGTGACCGTGGCCGGAGCGGCCTGGCTCGCCTCCGCCAGCGAGTACCCGCGCAGCATGCGCGCCCTCTGGGAGTCCCGCCCGTGGGCACCCTCGGTGCTGCCCTGCGGGCGGGCCTTCGACGTGATCAGCATGCCGGCGCTGTTCGGCCGCCGGGTCCTGGACGAGCTCTGGGCCTCCGGGCCCGGCTGCGGGCCGGTGGCGGCCGTCCGGGGGCGAACGCTGCTGTTCGTGCAGCCGGGGGCGGCGCCCAGGCTGCGCCGGCTGCTGGCCTGGGAGGAGTGGGCCCGGGACGTGCCGCCGCTGCTCTGCCACGGCAAAGGCGACACCGTGACGGTGCCGCCGGTGCAGCGGACGGTCGGCGCCCCGGACACGCCGGGTCACGGCCCGGGGCGGTGGATCGTCGCTCCGGAGAGCCGGGAGCCGTGGCTGCCGGGGGCCTCCGTCGTCCTCTGGGCCTGTGTGCGGGCGGCCCGCGAGCCGGTCGACGCGCTCTGAGCCTCCCGGGCCGGCGGCGGGCCCGGGAGGTGCGGGTATTCGATTTTGGCCGGACCCCGCCCCGCTGCTAGAGTCTTCTCTGTCAGCAGGCGCCGCTAGCTCAGTTGGTTAGAGCAGCTGACTCTTAATCAGCGGGTCCGGGGTTCGAGTCCCTGGCGGCGCACAGACAGCCGGAAGGCCCTTCGCTCTCGCGAAGGGCCTTCCGGCGTTTCCGGACACGTCTTCCGAGACGCCCCGGGGGCCGGCCGGCACGGGGCCGCCCGCCGAAGCGGACGGCCCTCGCACCGGACCGGGAGAGGTCAGCGCCCGCGCAGCTCGCGGTAGCGGGCGACCAGCGCGGCGGTGGAGCTGTCCAGCGCCTCCGTGCCCTCGCCGGTCAGCAGCACCGGCTCGATCCGCTTGGCGAGCACCTTGCCCAGCTCGACGCCCCACTGGTCGAAGGAGTCGATGTTCCAGATCGCGCCCTGGACGAACACCTTGTGCTCGTAGAGCGCGACGAGCTGGCCGAGCACCGAGGGGGTCAGCTCGCCGGCCAGCACGGTGGTGGTCGGGTGGTTGCCCCGGAAGGTCTTGTGCGGGACCAGCTCGGCCGGCACGCCCTCGGCCGCGACCTCCTCCGGCGTCTTACCGAAGGCCAGCGCCTGGGTCTGGGCGAAGAAGTTGGCGAGCAGCAGGTCGTGCTGCGCGACCAGGCCGGGCAGCAGGTCGGCGACCGGCCGGGCGAAGCCGATGAAGTCCGCCGGGATGACCTTGGTGCCCTGGTGCAGCAGCTGGTAGTAGGCGTGCTGGCCGTTGGTGCCGGGGGTGCCCCAGACCACCGGGCCGGTCTGCCAGCCCACCGGGCGGCCGTCGCGGTCCACCGACTTGCCGTTGGACTCCATGTCCAGCTGCTGGAGGTAGGCGGTGAACTTCGACAGGTAGTGCGAGTACGGCAGCACGGCGTGCGCCTGGGCGTCGAAGAAGGCGCCGTACCAGACCCCGAGCAGGCCCAGCAGCAGCGGGACGTTCTCCTCCGGCGGGGCGGTGCGGAAGTGCTCGTCGACCAGGTGGAAGCCGTCCAGCATCTCGCGGAAGGCGTCCGGGCCGATGGCGATCATCAGCGAGAGGCCGATCGCCGAGTCGTAGGAGTAGCGACCGCCGACCCAGTCCCAGAACTCGAACATGTTGGCGGTGTCGATGCCGAAGTCGGCGACGCCCTCGGCGTTGGTGGAGAGCGCGACGAAGTGCTTGGCGACCGCGTCGGTGTCCGCGCTCAGCTCGGTGAGCAGCCAGTTCCGGGCGGAGACCGCGTTGGTGATGGTCTCGATGGTGGTGAAGGTCTTGGACGCGACGATGAAGAGCGTCTCGGCGGCGTCCAGGTCGCGGACCGCCTCGTGCAGGTCGGCGCCGTCCACGTTGGAGACGAAGCGGACGTCGAGGTCGCGCTGGGCGAAGGAGCGCAGCACCTCGTAGGCCATCGCGGGGCCGAGGTCGGAGCCGCCGATGCCGATGTTGACGACGGTGCGGATCCGCTTGCCGGTGTGGCCGCGCCACTGGCCGCCGCGGACCTGCTCGGCGAAGCCGGCCATCTTGTCGAGCACGGCGTGCACGGCCGGCACGACGTTCTCGCCGTCGACCTCCACGACGGCGCCGCGCGGGGCGCGCAGCGCGGTGTGCAGGACGGCCCGCCGCTCGGTGGTGTTGATCTTCTCGCCGCGGAACATGGCGTCCCGCAGCTCGGCGACGCCGGTGGCCGCGGCCAGCTCGCGCAGCAGCGCCAGGGTCTCGTCGGTGACGAGCTGCTTGGCGTAGTCCACGTGCAGGTCGCCGACCTGGAGGGTGTAGCGGCGGCCGCGCTCCGGGTCGGCGGCGAACAGGTCGCGCAGGTGCGTGTCGCCGAACTCCTCCCGGTGCTTGGCGAGGGCGGCCCACTGCGGGGTGCGGTCCAGCGGGGTACGGGCGTCGGCGCGGGTCTCCGACATCGGTGGCTCCTCGATTCGTCTGGGTGCGGATACCGGCAGGGCCAGGCGGGAGGGTTTCGCGAGGTCGTGCGGGTACCGGGGTGCGCCGACTCCGTTGACGGCCTTGCCCGAGGTCAGCCTATGCAACACCGCGACCCCGGGCGCACATTCCGCCCCCGACGACCCGTGCCCGTTCGGACGCCCCGTCAGGCCGGACCGGGCGTCACCGCCGCTCGGAGCGCAGGTCGAGGCCGCGCAGCACCTGGTCGACCAGTTCCGGGTCGGCGCCGGGTTCGGCGCGGGCGGCCACCATCTCGCGCCGGGAGGCGGCGATCATCTCCTGCTCGACGCTCTGCGCCGCGCGCCACTGGGCGAGCCGCAGCTTGGCCTCGGCGGCCTCCTCCTCGGCGTAGTTCTCGGGGCAGAGCCGGGCCAGCCGGTCGTGCTGACGGTCCCGCAGGCGGTCGGCGACCTCGGCGGGCAGCCGGTCGGCCTCCTCCAGTTCGCCGAGCCTGCGCAGCCCGGCCTTGGCGGCCCGCCACCAGAGCCGGCGGACCTCCTGCTCGTGCCGGTCGTGGTCGAGGTCGAGCTCGAAGCGCTTGGCCAGCCAGGGCAGCGTGAGGCCCTGGACCAGCAGGGTGAAGAGCACCACGCTGAACGCGATGAAGACCAGCCGGCCGCGCTCCGGGAAGGCCTTGCCGGAGTCGAGGGTGAGCGGGATGGCCAGGGCCAGGGCGACGGTGGCGACCCCGCGCATCCCGGACCACCAGAGCAGCACGCTCTCCTGCCAGCTGATCGGGGTGTCCTCCTCGGAGCCGGAGCGCAGCTTCTGGGAGAGCCAGCCGGCCGGCAGCAGCCAGAGCAGCCGGACCACCACGACCACCGCGATCACCACCGCGGCGTCGCCGAGCATGCCGGTCCAGCCGGAGCCGGCCTCCTTGAGGACGGTGGCCAGCTCCAGGCCGATGAGGCCGAAGGCGACGCCGGTGATGAGGATCTCGACGATCTCCCAGAAGGCGTTGCCGACCAGCCGGTAGGCGACGGCGTCCGCGTCGGCGGC
Organism: Kitasatospora sp. NPDC057965; assembly: GCF_042887135.1. NCBI lineage: Bacteria > Bacillati > Actinomycetota > Actinomycetes > Kitasatosporales > Streptomycetaceae > Kitasatospora > Kitasatospora sp. NPDC057965. The sequence continues at coordinate 209,715 of NZ_JBHVPZ010000014.1, read as the reverse complement.
CCGTTCGGCGAGGTAGAGCCCGCAGACCACGACGGCGAGCACGCCGGAGCCGTGGATCTCCTCGGCCAGGCTGTAGGCGGCGAAGGGCACCAGCAGGTTGAGCGCGACCTGCTGGGTGGGGTCCTCCAGGAGGGCGGCGAGCTTGGTGTTGGCCCAGCCGAGGGCGACGCCGATGACGACGGCGAGGACCGCCGAGAGGACGAAGCGCAGCACGGCGTGGCCGGTGGAGAAGTCGCCGCCGACCACCGCGTCGATGGCCAGCGAGTAGACGACGATCGCGGTGACGTCGTTGAACAGGCCCTCGCTCTCCAGGATGGCGACCAGCCGGCGGGGCAGCCCGACGCTGCCGGCCACGGCGACCGCGGCGACCGGGTCGGGCGGGGAGACCAGGGCGCCGAGCGCGATGGCGGCGGCGATCGGCAGTCCGGGCAGCAGCCAGTGCGCGGCGCCGGCCACGGCCGCGGTGGTGACCACCACCAGGGCGACGGCGAGCAGCAGGATGGAGCGGAAGTTGGCCTTGAAGTAGCGGACCGAGGAGCGCCGGGCGACGGCGAAGATCAGCGGCGGCAGGACCAGCGGCAGGATCAGCTCGGGGTCGATGGCGATGTCGGGGATCTGCGGGATCAGCGCCATGGCGATGCCCAGCAGGGTCATCAGCACCGGTTGGGGCACGCCGGTCCGGCGGGCCAGCGGCATGGTCACCACGGAGGCGAGCAGCACCAGGAAGAGCAGGGGCAGCTGGCCCACGGGAAGGGTCCTCTCGGTGGCGGGCGGGTGTGCACCGGCGGAGTGCACGGGCGGGTGCACCGGCGGGGTGCACGGGGGTGCGGCCCGGACATGGCCCGGGCCGCCGTCAAGGATAAATCTGACAATGATCTCAACTGGGACGACACGCCGGTGAGGGGTTGACCTCAAGTGGGCTTCACCCCACAGGATCGGGGGACCCGAGGCTCGACAGGACCCGACAGGAGTGCCCGCGATGAAGGCAGTGACCGTCCCCCGGTTCGGCGGCCCCGAGGTGCTGCGGGTGGCCGCGGTGCCCGACCCCGAGCCCGGCCCCTGCCAGGTGCGGGTGCGGGTCTACGCCGCCGGGGTGCAGCCGGTGGACCTCGCGATCCGGGAGGGGCGGTCCCCGGCCGGCATCGAACTCACCCCGGGGCTGATCCCCGGCAACGAGTTCGCCGGGGTGGTCGACCGGCTCGGGTCGGACGTCGACGGCTGGGCCGTCGGGGACGAGGTGCTGGGCTTCCGGCTGCTCGGCTGCGCGGCCGAGCTGGTCGCGGCCGACGCCGCCCAGCTGGTGCGCAAGCCGGCCGGGATGCCCTGGGAGCACGCGGGCGCGCTGTCCGCCTCCGGGCAGACCGCGCACCTCGCGCTCACCGAGCTGAAGGTCGGCGCGGGCGACACCGTGCTCGTGCACGGCGCCGCCGGCGGGGTCGGCACGGTCGCCGTCCAGCTGGCCCGGGCCTGGGGCGCCACGGTGATCGGCACCGCGAGCGAGCGCAACCACGGCTATCTGCGGGAGCTGGGCGCGATCCCGGTCGCGTACGGGGAGGGGCTGGTCGAGCGGGTCCGGGAGGCGGCCCCGCAGGGCGTGGACGCGGCCTTCGACGCGGCCGGGCGCGGGGCGCTGGAGGCCTCCGTCGAGCTGGTCGCCGACCGGGCGCGGATCGGCACCGTGGTCGACTACCCGGCGGCCCGGCGCCTGGGCGTGCTGGGGATCCGGGGGCCACGAACGGCGGCCCGGCTGGCCTCGCTGGTCGACCTCTGGGAGGCGGGCGGGCTGCGGCTGGAGATCGCCGACACCTTCCCGCTGGGGCGGACGGCCGACGCCCACCGGCTGGTCGGCACCGGGCACGTGCGGGGCAAGGTCGTGCTCACCCCCTGAGCGGTCCCCGGGGGCGGGCTCCGGGCCGATTGTGTGTTTCGGCCGCTGACCAGGTAATGTCTTCCTCGTCAGCAGGCGCCGCTAGCTCAGTTGGTTAGAGCAGCTGACTCTTAATCAGCGGGTCCGGGGTTCGAGTCCCTGGCGGCGCACAGACAGCCGGAAGGCCCCTCGTGAGAACGAGGGGCCTTCCGGCGTTTCCGGGTGCGCCCGGAAACGCCGCCGCCGGCGTCTCAGTGCGGGATCCCGCCGATCAGCTCGGAGGCGCCCTGCCGCTTGAGGGCGAGGGCGGTCGCGGTGCCGAGGTCCTCCGGGCTCAGCGCGCCGGCCCACTCGTGGGCGTCCAGGACCCGCTTGCCGTCCGGGGTGAAGACTCGGCCGCGCAGCGACAGCCGCCCGTCCGCCTCGGCCCTGGCGTAGCCGGCGATCGGCGAGTTGCAGTGGCCCTGCAGCACGTGCAGGAACATCCGCTCGGCGCTCGCCTCGCGCCAGGTCGGGTGGTCGCCGAGGCCGACGACCGCGTCGATGGTGGCGGTGTCCTCGGCGCGGCACTGGAGGGCGAGGATCCCGGCGCCGATCGGCGGGCACATCGCCTCGATCGGCAGTACCTCGCTGATCCGCGCGGCCTCGCCGATCCGCTCCAGACCGGACAGCGCGAGCAGCAGCGCGTCCGCCTCCCCCGCCGCGAGCTTGGCCAGCCGGCTGTTGGCGTTGCCGCGCACCGGCACGCACTCCAGGTGCGGGTGGGAGGCGGCCAGCTGGGCCCGGCGGCGCACCGAGGAGGTGCCGATCCGGGTACCGGGCGCCAGTTCGTCCAGGGTCAGACCGCCGGGGTGGACGAGCGCGTCGCGGATGTCGTCGCGGCGCAGGTAGGCGGCGAACACGGTGCCGGCCGGCAGCGGACGGTCCGCGGGCACGTCCTTGAGGCAGTGGACGGCGAGGTCCGCCTCACCGGCGAGCAGCGCGGCGTCCACCTCCTTGGTGAAGGCGCCCTTGCCGCCGAGCCGGGCGAGATCGCCCATCCAGCGGTCGCCGGAGGTGGTCACCGGCACCACCTCGGTGCGCACCCGCGGGTGCAGGGCGGCGAGTTCGGCCCTGACCCGTTCGACCTGGGCGAGCGCCATCGGCGAGGAGCGGGACACGATCCGGATCAACTCTGCGGTGGTCATTGCTGGATGATAGGCCGTCACATCACCGGGAAGGTGCCGGCTCACCCGGCCGGCGGCGCGGCGGGGGTCCCGGGGATCCGGGCGATCACCCGCTCGGCCACCACCAGGTTGATCAGCCAGCAGGTCCAGGCGGCGCTCGCGTAGGCCTGCTCGAACGGGACCCCGGCGAGGTCCATCACCGGCAGCCAGATCCGCAGCGTGGCGGCGGCCAGGATCAGCGCGAACGAGCGGGTGGCCCAGGCCCGGTGGCGCACGACGTCGCGGCGCAGGGCGGCCCGCCAGGCCAGTGCCGAGGAGAGCAGCAGCAGGACGGCGAGCGCGGTGAAGCCGATCGGCGCAACGGGGCCGACCATTCCGGACGGCGCCAGCAGCAGTCCGCCGGTGCCGGCGGCCAGGACGGCGAGCAGGTAGAGCCGGCCGGTCAGCCGGTGCAGCGCCGGACGGCGGGCGCGCAGCCGGGGCAGGAACTGCCAGGGGCCGAGCAGGATCGCCAGCACCCCGCCGCCGACGTGCAGGGCGAGCGGGACGCGGTGGGCCAGGTAGACGGAGCGCTGCCGGTCGAGGAAGACCTCCGGGTCGAGGGTCAGGTAGCGGGCGGTGAGCAGGGCGGTGGCGAAGGCCAGCACGGTGACCGTCCACCAGCCCGCCCGGCGGGCCCGGGCGGGGCGCGGTGCGGCGCGGTCGGCGGACGGGGCGGGGGCGGCTGCCGTGGCCCGGGGGCCGGGTGCGTTCATGGCCCGGACGCTACGGACCGGCGGGGCCCGGTCGCGTCCGCCCGGCGGGGTCGCCCGGGCTGCCCCGCACGGGGGTCCGGAATACCCCACCAGGGCGATGCGCGGACCGGACGGCCGTCGCTACCGTACGGCCCGGGCGCCCGCAGCACCGCGCGGCGGCCACCGCCCCGAGACCGGAGCCGCCATGAGTTCCCCGCCGTACGCCCGGGCGATCCCGGCGGCCCCGCCGCCCCGGTGGCCGCTGCCCGCGCTGCGGGCGGTGCCGGCCGCCCGCTGGGACGCGGCCCTGGCCGGGGTGTTCCTGCTGGTGACGGCCGTCGAACGGATCGGCGCGGCGGACCGGCTGCACGGCGGCCTGCCGCTCGCGCTCGCCCTGGGCGCGGCGGTGGCCGTACCGCTGGCGGTGCGCCGCACCAGGCCGCTGGCCGGCTACCTGGTGGGCGCGGCGGCGCTCTCGGCGGAGTCGCTGTTCGTCCTGCCGAGCCCGGTCTCGCCCTACGCCGACCTCGTCGGCCTCTACTCGCTCGGGCTGTACGCGCCCCGGCGGCACGCCTGGCTCGGGCCGTTCGCCGCCCTGCTCGGGATGGCCGCGTACTTCGCCGGCCTCGGACACACCTACCCCGCCATCCCCGCCGGGGTGCTGTTCCTCTGGCTGCTCGCCTGGGCGGTCGGCTACGGGGCGGCCCGGCGGGCCGAGCAGCGCGAGACCGACCGGCTGCTGCTGCACCGGGAGGTGGTCGCCGAGGAGCGGGCCCGGCTGGCCCGGGAGCTGCACGACTCGGTGGGCCACACCCTGAACGTGGTGCTGGTCCAGGCCGGGGCCGCCCGCCGGCTGCTCGACCGGGAGCCGGAGCTCACCCGGGAGCTGCTGCACGGGATGGAGAACACCGGGCGGGAGGCGCTCGACGACCTCGACCGGGTGCTCGGCCTGCTGCGGCGCGGCGCCGGTGAGCAGGACCCGCAGGGCGCGGCGCCGCAGCCCGGGATCGCCGACCTGGAGCGGCTGGCCGAGCGGCTCGGCCGGGCCGGGCTGCGGGTGCGGACGCGGATCGACCCGGCGGCCCGGCGGGTGCCGCGCAGCCTGGATGTCTCGGCGTACCGGATCGTCCAGGAGGCGCTCACCAATACGGTCAAGCACGCGGGCGCCCGGACCGTCGGGGTCACCGTGCGGTGCGCCGCCGGCCGGCTGACCGTCGAGGTGTGCGACGACGGGCGGGGCGTGCCCGCCGGGTACGCGCCCGGCCGCGGGCTGCTGGGCGTGGCCGAGCGGGTCTCGGTCCTCGGCGGCCGGGTGGAGCACGGGCCGGGCGAGCCGGGCGGGTTCCGGCTGCGCGCCGAGTTGCCCGTCCCGTGACGGCGGCAGCGCCGACGGGTCCTGCGGCAGCGGCGCGGGGGACGGCGGCGCCGGGCCCGGCCGGCGGACGGGTGCGCGTCGTGGTGGCCGACGACGACGCGCTGCTGCGTGCCGGGGTCTGCCTGGTGCTGGGGACCGACGACCGGATCGAGGTGGTCGGCGAGGCGGCGGACGGGACGGCGGCCGTCGCCCGGTGCCGGGAGCTGCTGCCGGACGTGGTGCTGATGGACGTCCGGATGCCCGGCATCGACGGGGTGGAGGCGACCCGGCGGATCACCGCCGCCGGGCTGCCCACCCGGGTGCTGGTGCTGACCACCTTCCACCACGACGACTACGTCTGGGGCGCGCTGCGCGCCGGGGCGGCCGGCTTCCTGCTGAAGCGGGCCTCGGCCGAGCGGCTCATCGACGCGGTGCACACCCTGGCCGCCGGCGAGTCGGTGCTGGACCCGGCGGTCACCCGGGACCTGGTCGCCCAGGTGGTCGGCCGGGGCGACGGACGGCCCCCGCCGGAGCCGGAGGACACCCGGCTCGCCCAGCTGACGGCGCGCGAGCGGGAGGTGCTGCGGCTGGCGGCCGAGGGGCGGTCCAACCGGGAGATCGCCGCGCTGCTGGTGCTCGCCGAGTCGACGGTCAAGACCCACATGAAGCGGATCCTGGCGAAGATCGACGCCCGCGACCGGGCGCAGGCGGTGGCCATCTCCTACCGGGGCGGGCTGATGCCGCCCCGGGATCCGCGGGCCGGGTCCTGAGGACGCCGGTCACCGCGGACACCGCCCGTCGGCTCATGGGGCCGTCGGCACATGGGGCCGTCGGTTCATCGGGCCGTCGGTTCATCGGTTCACCGGTCGGAGCCCGGCCGGCGGGCCGGGAAGCCGTGGGCGCGGGCGGCCAGGACGAGGGCGAGGACGGGCAGCAGCAGGAGCAGCACGGCCCACGGGAAGGAGCCGGTGCCGAGCCGGTCGAGCAGCAGGCCGCCGGCCACTCCCCCGCCGGCCATCGCCGCGTTCCACAGCGTGACCAGCATCGCCTGCGCCGCGTCCGCCTGCTCGCCGCCCGCGTCGCCGGCGGCGGTCTGCAGCAGGGTCGGGACGCCGCCCCAGCCGAGCCCCCAGAGCACGGCGGCGGCGTACACGGCGGCGGAGCTGCCGGACGCCAGCCCGAGCACGGCGGCCGCGGCGGCGACCAGCAGGGTCGAGGCGAGGGTGAGCGCGCGCAGCCGGCGGTGGATGTGCGCGCCGGTGAACCAGATGCCCACCAGCGAGGCCGCGCCGAAGGCGAGCAGCACGACGCCGGTGACGCCGCCCATGCCGCGCCGGTCGAGGAAGGGCGCGATGTAGGTGTAGAGGACGGTGTGGGCGAGGACGAAGACGAAGGTGACGGCGAGCACGGGGGTGACCCCGGGGACGGCGAGGGCGCGCAGCACCGGGGCCCGTTGGCCGCGGGCCCGGCCGGGCACCTCGGGGACGGCCGCGGCGATCCAGCCGGTCACCCCGAGGGCGGCCACGGTCATCAGCAGGAAGGCCACCCACCAGCCCAGCACCTTGCCGAGGAAGGTCCCGGCGGGCACGCCCAGCGACAGCGCGAGCGGCGCACCGGCCATCGCGACGGCGATCGCCCGGCCCTGCAGCTCGGGCGGCGCGAGTCGGCGGGCGTATCCGGCGAGCAGCGCCCAGGCGAGGCCGGCGGCGACCCCGGCGACGAAGCGGGCGGCCATGGTGAGCGGGTAGTCGGTGGACAGCGCGGTGACGGTGTTGGCGGCGGCGAAGCCGAGCATCGCGGTGAGCAGCAGGCGCCGCCGGCCCCAGCCGGCGGTGGCCGCGGTGAGCGGCACGGCGGTGACGGCGGTGCCCAGGGCGTAGACGGTGACGGCCTGGCCCATCGCGGACTCGCCGACGCCGAGGTCGGCGCTCATGGCGGGCAGGACGCCGGCCGGCAGGGTCTCGGTGAGAGCGGTGACGAAGACCGCGGTGGCGAGGGCGAGGAGGGCGGGCAGGGGCAGGGCGGCCGGCCGCTCGGGGGCGGCGGGCGGCAGTGGTCGGTCGGTGGTCCGCGTGGAGGTCCGCATGGCCGTTATGCTCAAACGCTCACATTGATGTGAGGGTCAACGCGACCGGTTGTGAGGTGGGCCACATGCGGATCGGGGAGCTGTCCGAGCGGACCGGGGCGTCCCGCCGGCTGCTGCGCTACTACGAGGAGCAGGGGCTGATCGCGGCCGGGCGCTGCGCGAACGGCTACCGCGCGTACGACGACTCGACGGTGGACCGGGTGCTGCAGATCCGCGGGCTGCTCGACGCGGGGCTGCCGACCCGGATCATCAAACAGATCCTGCCCTGTCTCAGCAAGCCCCGGACGATCCACTTCGAGGACGCCACACCGGAGATGATCGCCACCCTGGAGCAGGAGCTGGCGGGGATGAGCGCGCGGATCGCCTGTCTGACCCGCAACCGGGACGCCATCGCGCAGTACCTGGCGGAGGTGCGGGTGGACCGCTGAGCGACGGGTTCGGGCCCCGTCGCCCAGCGGTCGGCGCGTCGGTCCCGGCCGGTCGTACGACCCGTCAGGGCTGTCCGACCCGCCGGTCCGTCAGCGGCGGAAGTAGGAGTCGAAGTTCTTCGAGAACTCCCGGCCGCCGAACTGGTCCCAGTTGATCGACCAGGTCATCAGACCGCGCAGGTTGGGCTGGGCGCCCGCCTTCGGGACGTAGCTGCCGCAGTTGGCCAGCTTGGTGAGGCAGTCCAGGGCCTTGTTGACCTCGGCCGGGGCGACGTAGCCGTTGCCGGCGTTGGTGGTGGCCGGCATGCCGATGGCGACCTTGGACGCGGGCAGCGCCGGGAAGACGTTGCCGGTGTTGCCCGCCACCGGGAAGCCCTTGAGCAGCATGTCGGTCATCGCGACGTGGAAGTCGGCGCCGCCCATCGAGTGGTACTGGTTGTCCAGGCCCATGATGGAGCCGGAGTTGTAGTCCTGGACGTGCAGCAGGGTCAGGTCGTCGCGCAGCGCGTGGATGACCGGCAGGTAGGCGCCGGCGCGCGGGTCCTGGCCGCCCCAGGGGCCGGAGCCGTAGTACTGGTAGCCGAGCTGGACGAAGAAGGTCTCCGGCGCCATGGTCAGCACGAAGTTCGGGCCGTACTTGGCCTTGAGCGTCTTGATCGCGGAGATCAGGTTGACGATGACCGGGCTGGTCGGGTTCTTGAAGTCGGTGTCGCCGGTCTGCAGCGACAGCGAGTGGCCCTCGAAGTCGATGTCCAGGCCGTCCAGGCCCCACTTGTCGATGATCGCCGAGACGGAGCTGACGAAGGCGTCGCGGGCGGCGGTGGTGGTGAGCTGGACCTGGCCGTTCTGGCCGCCGATCGAGATCAGCACCTTCTTGCCCTTGGCGCGCTTGGCGGCGATGGCCGCCTTGAAGTCGGCGTCGGACTCGACGGTCGGGCACTCGGTGGCCGGGCAGCGGTTGAACCGGATGTCGCCGGAGGTCACCGAGGTCGGCTCGCCGAAGGAGAGGTTGATGAAGTCCCAGGAGTCGGGGACGTCGGCCATCCTGGTGTAGCCGGCGCCGTTGGCGAAGCTGGCGTGCAGGTAGCCGACCAGGGCCTTGGAGCCGACCGGCGGCGTGGTGGGGGTGCCGGTGGGCGTCTCGGTCGGGGTCACCGTGGGGGTGACCGTGGGCGTCTCGGTCGGGGTCACCGTGGGGGTGACGGTCGGGGTCACGGTGGGCGTGGCGGTCGGGCTGGGCGCGCCGGGGCCGTCCAGCGAGACGTCGTCCGCGTAGTAGGTGCCCTGGCCGTACCAGCCGTGGGTGTAGACGGTGGCGCTGGTCTGGGTGGCGCCGGTGGTGAAGCTGACGCTCAGCTTCTGGTAGGCACCGCCGGTGCCGGGCGTCCAGGTCGAGGTACCGCCGTCCACGCCGAGGTAGACGTACGAGCCCTTGAGGTAGGCGCTGAGCGTGTAGGTGGTGTTGGGCGCGACCGTGACGGTCTGCGCGCAGCGGGCGGTGTCGCTCGCCGAGGCCGCCGCGGCCAGCGCGTAGCTGCCGCCGTGGGCCTGGCCGGTGACGACGCTGCCGGTGCCGGCGGCGCAGCTCCACGGGCCGAGGGAGCCGCTCTCGAAACCGCCGTTGACCAGGAACTCGCCGGCCGAGGCGCTGGGCGCCAGGCCCAGGGTGAGGCCGACCATGGTGGCCGCGGCGACGGCCGAGGCGGTGCCGGCGGCCAGCGCGGTGCGCGAGCGGCGGCGGGGGGCCGCGGGGGCCGGGGAGACAGGGGTTCTGCGCATGTGGGGGACTCCTTGCGGAGGGCGCGGTCGTGGGGGGTGTCCGGGCATGCCTGGGCGCGCACCGGTGGTGGGGGAACGGCGCGGCCGGGCAGACGAGTTGGACTAGACCACTGAAGTGGATTCGGCCGTACGGTGTCAATGGTCCAGACCGGTTCCGGCCCCGGGAGCGGCGCGTGGGGGGCGCTTCCGGTTGCCGCGCGTGACGCCCCGTCGAAGCATGGAGGGGTGACGTCGTCCGGTTACCTCCGCTACCCCCACCTGCGCGGGGGCCTGCTGACGTTCACCGCCGAGGACGACGTCTGGATCGCCCCGCTGGACGCGGCGGCCGCCGCCACCGGCCGGGCCTGGCGGGTCAGCTGCGACCGCACCCGGGTCAGCCACCCCCGGCTCTCCCCCGACGGCCGCACCCTCGCCTGGACCGCCTGGCAGAGCCTGGCCCCCGAGATCTGGACCGCCCCCGTCGACGGCGGCGAGGCCGTGCGGCTCAGCCACTGGGGCAGCCAGGACACCCGGCTGCGCGGCTGGCTGCCGAACGGCGAACTGCTCGCCGTCACCTCCTACCACGAGCCCTTCGGCCACTACACCTGGGCGCACGCCCTGCCCCCCGACGGCCGCCCCACCCGCCGGATGCCCTGGGGGCCGGTCGGCGACGCCCAGGTCGGCCCCGCCCACACCGTGCTGCTCACCGGCGCCGCCCCGCACGAGCCCGCCGCCTGGAAGCGCTACCGGGGCGGCGCCACCGGCCGGCTCTGGGTGGACGGCGAGCAGATCCTCGACGGCCTGCCCGGGCACCTCGCCTCCCCCATGCCGGTCACCTGCGCCGACGGCGAGCGGATCGCCTTCCTCAGCGACCACGAGGGCGTCGGCAACCTCTACTCCTGCCGCCCCGACGGCACCGGTCTGCGCCGGCACACCGACCACGCCTCCTACTACGCCCGCGAGGCCGCCGGCGACGGCGAGCGGATCGTCTACCAGCACGCCGGCGACCTCTGGCTGCTCGACGGCCTGGACGCGCACGCCCCGCGCCGGCTGCACGTCCCGCTCGGCGGCGCCCGGGCCGGCCGGCGCCCCTACCAGGTGAGCGCCGCCTCGCACGTCAAGGACCTCGCCTGCGACGCCACCGGCCGGGCCGGGGTGGTCACCGTGCGCGGCAGCCAGTACTGGCTCACCCACCGCGACGGCCCCGCCCGGGCGCTCGCCGACACCCCCGGCGTGCGCACCCGGCTGCCCGTCGTGCTCGGCCGCACCGGCGAGGCCGCCTGGATCACCGACGCCGAGGGCGAGGACGCGATCGAGGTCGTGCCGCTGCCCGGCCACGAGCACGCCCCCTCGCAGCACGGCCACCGGACGGTCGCCGCCGGACGGATCGGCCGCGTCCTGGAACTCACCGCCGCCCCCGACGGCGCCCACCTCGCGGTCACCACCTCCGACGGCCGGCTGCTGCTGGTCACCGCCGCCGAGGGCACCGTGCGCGAACTCGCCGCCTCCGGCCACGGACCGGTCACCAGTGCCCGCTTCTCCCCCGACTCGCACTGGGTCGCCTGGTCCCAGCCGGCCGCCGGCCGCTCGCTGCGCCGCATCCGGCTCACCCGGGTCGACGCCTCCGTGCCGGTCGTGGACGTCACCGACGGCCGCTTCGAGGACGAGCAGCCCGTCTTCACCCGGGACGGCCGCTACCTCGTCTTCCTCTCCTGGCGCGGCTTCGACCCCGTGCACGACGTGCACACCGGCGACCTCTCCTTCCCGCTCGGCTGCCGCCCCTACCTCGTCCCGCTCACCGCCGCCACGCCCTCCCCGTTCGCCGCCCCCGCCGAGGACGCCGCCCCGCACGGCGACGGCGGCGGCGACGGCACCGTCGAGGTGGAGGCCGAGGGCATCGGCGAGCGGCTGATCCCGTTCCCGGTGCTCGCCGGCAAGTACTCGGCCACCGACGCCGTGCGCGGCGGGCTGCTCTGGCTGCGCTGGCCGATCTCCGGTGTCCTCGGGCAGACCTTCACCAATCCCGACGACACCTCCGGACGCCCCGCGCTGGAGCACTTCGACCTGGTCCGCGGCTCCCGCTCCACGCTCGCCGACCGGCTCGACGGCTACGCGGTCTCCGGGGACGGCGGCTCGGTGGCCGTCTACTCGGCCGGCACCCTGCGGATCGTCCCGGTCGGCGCGCCGTCCGCCGGCGCCACCGTCGACCTGCGGCGGATCACCCACACCGTGCACCCGGCCGCCGAGTGGCGCCAGGCCTACGCGGAGGCCGCCCGGATCGTGCGCGACCAGTTCTGGGACGCGGGCATGTCCGGACTCGACTGGCCCGCCCTGGTCGCCCAGTACGAGCCGCTGCTGGAGCGGATCGCCGGCCCCGACGACTTCGCCGACCTGCTGCGCGAACTGCTCGGCGAACTCGGCACCTCGCACGCCTACGTCACCCCGTCCCGGCGCGGCGAGGGGCCCGCGCTCGCCCAGCAGCCGCTCGGCCTGCTCGGCGCCAACGCCCACCGCTCCCCCGACGGGCGCTGGCTGTTCGACCGGATCCTGCCCGGCGAGTCCTCCGACCCGCGCGCCCGCGCCCCGCTCGCCACCTACGGCGTGCGCGGCGGCGACGAACTGCTCGCCGTCGCCGGGCGGCCCGTCGACCCGGTGCGCGGACCGCTGCCGCTGCTCGCCGGCACCGGCGGGACCAGCGTCGAACTCACCCTGCGCCGGGGCGGCCCGGACGGCCCCCTGCGCCGGATCACCGTCACCCCGCTCACCGACGAGCGGGCCATCCGCTACCAGGACTGGGTGGCCAAACGGCGCGCCCTGGTCCGGGAGTTCAGCGACAGCCGGTGCGGCTACCTGCACATCCCGGACCTCGGCGGCTCCGGCTGGGCGCAGTTCAACCGGGACGTGCGGCGGGAGCTGGACAAGCCCGCGCTGGTCCTGGACGTGCGCGGCAACGCCGGCGGCAACGTCTCCGAACTGGTCCTGGAGAAGCTCACCCGACGGGTGCTGGCCTGGGACTTCAGCCGCGGCCGGGAACCCGTGCGGTGGCCGCGCGACGCGCCGCGCGGGCCGGTGGTGGCGCTCGCGGACGAGGCCACCAGCTCGGACGGCGACGTCGTCATCGCCGCCATCCGGCTGCTCGGCCTCGGCCCGGTGGTCGGCGCCCGGACCTGGGGCGGGGTGGTCGGCATGACCGGGCGCCACCAGCTCGGTGACGGGACGCAGATCTCGGTGCCGAAGAACGCCTCGTGGTTCACCGGCGGACTCGGCTGGACGGTGGAGAACCGGGGGGTCGAACCGGACGTGCACGTGCTCCGCACGCCCCGGGACTGGGCCGCGGGGCGGTACCCGGAGCTGGTCACGGCGGTGCGGCTGGCGCTGGAGCTGCTGGACGACCTGCCGGCCGCCGTCCCCCCGCCGCCGGACACGCCGCGGCCGGACCTGCGGCGGCCCCCGCTGCCACCGCGGGACCGGTGAGCGCGGGGGCGGCAGGGCGCCCTGCGAGGTTCAGCCCCAGGGGTCGCCCTCGGAGGTCATGTCCTGGCGGGCGCGCTCCTCGGCCTCCCGCTCGCCGACCGCGGAGGCCTCCTGGGCCTCGCGGGTCTTCTCCGTCTCGGCGCTGAAGGCGTCGGCGGCCTCGTCGTGGGCCAGGGCGGCCCGCTGGGCGGCGTCGGTCCGCGCGGTGGTGTCCTGTTCGGCGCCGCCGCCGAGCGAGGACCTGCTCTCCTCGGCGGCGTGCTGCGTCCTGTGGCGGAACCTGTCGAAGATGCCCATGACTCCTCCTCCGGGCGAATTCCGGACTGCCCCCACTCTCACACCGCCGCCGCCCGCCCGCACCCGCTGCCCGGCCGGGCGCGTGGGGGCGCGTGGGGCGCGCGGGGGCGGGCGAGGGCGGGGCGGGTGGACGCGGGGTCGCAGGGCGCACCCCTGGGCACGGAGGCGGGCCGGGGGCGCGGGCTGCGGGCCGGGCGCCGGACGGCGATTGAGCCGTTGGTCCCTGGTCGCGGGCGCCGAAAGGCCGTAGCCGGTTCGGCGGGGCGGGAGGAGGGTGGAGACCGTCAGCCGGTCCCGATCCCACCCCTGGAGCCCGCCGTGACCGTCGCCGCCCGCCCCCGCGTCCCCCGTCCGAGTGAGGAACTGCACGGCGGACCGCGCCGACTGGTCGGATCGCTGGCCGCGCTCGACGGACGGCAGGCCGGCGTCCACGACCTGCTGCTGATGCAGTGCCCCAGCTCGCTGCGCCCGCTCGGCGGCGGCCCGCTGCCGGACTGGGCGCGGCAGGTGCTGCGCGCGCACCCCTGGGTGACCGTCGGACGGGCGCCGGCCGTGGCGGGCACCCCCGCGGACACCCCGCACCCCGTGCGCTGCACCCGGGACGTGTCGGCGGCCCCGGAGACCTGGCTGCCGGTGACGGTGCGCGGCCCCCTGCGCGGGCAGCGGCTGGACGCGCTGGCGCCCCGGTCGGCGGTGGCCCGGATGCTGCGCCCCGAGCAGTTGCCGGGGCGGCTCTCCCTGCTGTCGCCCGAGCGGGTGGCGGCGATCCCCGCGCTGACGGTGCTGCCGCTCGCCGGGCAGCTGATCGCCGACCACCGGCTGGCCTGGGGGCCGATCGGCGCGATCGGCTACGAGCTGGCCACCGGCGAACCGGTGGCCGGCCCGCTGAGCCCGCTGCGGCTGGTGCTGCGCGCCCCGCAGCCGGTGAGCCGGCGCGACGCGCTGCACCTGCGGCGGGCGCTCAGCCGGCTGCGGGTGCCGGTCCAGGCCGAGCTGGAGACCCGGCACGGCGCGGTGCTGCTGGCCGAGTACGCGGCCTCGCCGCTGACGCTGACCCTGCTCACGCCGGACGGGCCCCGGGAGGTCCACGACCCGTGGTTCCCCCGGGGCCGGTGAGCCCGTGACGCGCCCACCCGGGCCTGACGCCCTCGCCCGGGCCCGGGTGAGCGCCCGGCTCAGCCGCTGATGCTGGCCGCGCCGGTCTCCAGGTGGCCGGTGAACCGCTGCGACCAGGTGGCGTCGGCGTTCACCGTGACGGTGAAGTCGTACCAGCCGTCGGTGTAGGCGACGGCGTTGAAGAAGTCGCTCACACTGCCGCCGGCCGGCACCTGGTACGTCCAGGGGCCGTCGGTGCGGTAGTTGGTGGACGTGATGGTGAAGGTCAGCGCGGTGGTGCCGGTGTTGGCGAGCTTGAACCAGACCGCCGGCTTGCCGGTGCCCGGCTCGACGGCGTACGAGCAGGTGACGGCCGCGTTCTTGCCCGCCTTGGTGGCGTCGCCCTTGAAGCGGCGCAGGAACCGGTTGGGGCCGACCACGCTCAGGTCGTACTGACCGCTGCCGTAGCCGGTGCCGCAGTTGAAGAAGTCGCTCTGGCTGCCGCCCGGGTCGACGGTGTACTGCCAGGGGCCGCCGCCGCGGTAGGCGTTGGCGTACGCGGCGAAGTGGGCGGTCCTGGTCGCCACCGCGCCCTCGTTGGCCATCGTCAGCCAGACCTTGATCGCGCCGGCCGAGCCGAACTCCAGGTGGTCCAGGTTGGCGTTCGGCTGGTGGGGCAGGGCGCGGGCCGGACGGGTGCCGATCTCCTGGGCGGGCAGCTTGTTGTCGACCGGGGCCGGGTTGGGCAGCGGGCCGCAGTTGGCCATGCCGACCACCGCGCCGGCGGTGGCGGGCAGCGTGGGCAGGCCGTACACCGGGTTGGCGAAGTCGAACAGGCCGGTGAGGTCGCCGCAGACCCGCCGCCGCCAGTCGCTGATGTTGACGCAGGTGGCGGGCTTGCCGATGGCGGCGGTCCACTTCTCCAGGAAGCGCAGCACCGAGGTGTGGTCGAAGACCTCGGAGGAGACCCAGCCGCCGCGGGTCCACGGGGAGACGGCGATCAGCGGGACGCGGAAGCCCAGGCCGATGTTGGTGCCGTTGTAGAACTCGCCCGGGGTGCCGGCCGGGGCGGCGGGCGGCGGGACGTGGTCGAAGAAGCCGTCGTTCTCGTCGTAGTTGAGGAACAGGACGGAGGAGTTGAAGACGTCCGGGTCGGCGTTGAGCGCGTCGATCACGTTGTGGACGAAGTGCGCGCCGTCGGCCGGGGTGGCGTACGGGTGCTCGGAGACCTCCTGGTTGGGGACGATCCAGGAGACCTGCGGGAGGGTGCCGGCCAGCACGTCGGCCTTGATCGCGGCGACGATGTCGTCCGGGGTCCGCCCGGTGACCTTGGGGACGGAGCCCATGCCCTTGACCGCGAGCGGGCTGCCGGCGGGCGCGCCCGTGAACTGGGTGAAGTAGCCCAGCGCGTTGTCGCCGTAGTTGTCGGCGGCGTTCTGGTAGACCTTCCAGCTGACGCCCGCGTTCTCCAGCGCCTCGGCGTAGGTCTGCCAGCGCAGGCCCTTCTCGTCGCCGCCGTCGTAGGCCGGGCCGCCGGCGGCGCCGGACGGGTCGATCTGGCCCGACCAGTGGTAGGTGCGGTTGGGGCCGGTGGCGCTCAGCACCGAGCAGAAGTAGGCGTCGCAGATGGTCCAGTTCTCGGCGAGCGCGTAGTGGAACGGGATGTCCTGGCGGGTGAGGAAGCCCAGGGTGCGGACGTTGCCCTTGGCCGCCACCCAGGAGTCCAGCTTGCCGCCGTTCCAGGCCCTGTGCTGGTCGCTCCACCCGTGGCTGAGGTCGCCGTTGCACTGGGCGAGGCGCTCCGCGTCGGCGCCGCCGGCCGGCTTGGTGAGGCTGAACTGCCACGGGTACTGGCGGCCCAGCAGGCCGTTGGGCTGGTTGAAGACGGAGTAGCCGCCGGCGATCTGGATGGCGGAGCGGTCGGCGAAGCCGCGCACGCCGCGCAGCATGCCGAAGTAGTGGTCGAAGCTGCGGTTCTCCTGCATGAGGATCACGATGTGCCGCGCGTCGGCCAGGCCGCCGGTCTGCGACAGCGCCGCCGACGGCGTGGTGGCCACCGCGGCGTCCGGAGCGGCCGGGTCGGCGGCCGGCGTACCGGCGGGTGCGTCGGCGGCGGGGGCCGCCCCGGCGCCGGTGGTCCCGGCACCGGCCACGGCGAGGCCCGCGGCGGCGGCACCGGACAGGGTCACGAACTTCCTACGACTCAGCTCGGCCATCAGCCCAGCCCGTCCCTTCATCGGCGATGTTGTGCACACAAGTCGGCGCCCACACGATCGCGCAGCATCCTCCACCCGCTCCCGACGGCCCCACCAGGGGCCGGCGGCAGGGTTGGCGGACTGTTCCCCCCTGGGTCGCCGAACGACCTGCGGCTGAACGGACGGCCGGGCCGAAACCTCCGGACCTCCTCATTTGAACGCGTTCAAAGTTTTTGCCACACTGAGGCCAGACACCGTTACGTGGGGGGATTTCCATGCAGATGTCACGCTTCGCCCTGTCCACCGCCGCCGTCGTGCTGGCGGCCGGCGCCCTGAGCGCCTGCACCGGCGGATCGCACGCCCCGGCCGTCGGCGGCCCGCCCGGTGAGCTCGTCAAGGCCGCCGACGCCATGGACCGCATCGGCAACGGCCGGCTCCGGTTCACCGCGGCCGAGGGCGACAAGGCGCCGGCCACCCTCAACGGGTACGTGCGCTGGCGGGGCCGGCCGTCCTTCGAGACCACCGAGGGCGACTCCACGATGCGCCTCGTCCAGGGGGGCATGTACGTCCGCGGCCTCGGACTCGACCGCTGGCAGCGGCTCGACCACTTCACCTCGCGGGCCGACGAGCCGCCCACGCCGATCGACCTGGCCACGCTGAGCATGGAGCTGGCGTCCTCGCCCGCCGCCGAACTGCGGCGGGCCGCCGGGCACGGCACGGTCACCGCGGAAGGGCGGGAGGACCTGGGCGGGGTCCCCGTCGCGCACTACCGCAGCGTGTCACCCGTGCCGGCGATGAGCGGCAACGCCGAGCGGCGCCTCGTCGGCGGCCCCGACTACACACCGCCGGCCGGCTCGGCCTGCACCGCCGACTACTGGGTCAACGACCGCCACGAGCTGGTCAAACTCACCCTCGCCCTGAGCGCCGGTCAGGACCGGGCGCAGGCCACGGCCGAGTACAGCGAGCCGGGCGCCGCCCCGGACATGCCCGTACCGGCGCCGGCCGAGGTGGAGGACCCGTGGGCCACCGTCAGTCCTTCACCGTGATCCCCAGGGCGTGGGCGAACTGGGGGGCCAGTTCGAGGAGCTGGGTGGAGCTGATGAGGGCGCCGCGCAGACCCTGGTGACCGTCGGGCAGGCCGAGGCCGACGGCGCCGCGCAGGTCCACCTTGCTCAGGGTGGCGCCGCGCAGCCGGACCTCCTCCAGGGTGGAACCGGGGAAGGTGACGCCGGTGAGCCGCGCGTCGCCGAAGTCGACGTCGCGCAGCAGGCAGTCCTCGAAGACGACGTCGCGCAGCACGGCGGCGCGCAGGTTGACGGCCTCCAGCTTGCAGCCGCGGAACACCACCCGGCGCAGCGCCGAGCCGTGCGCGGCGATGCCGGCCAGCACGCCGCCGGAGACGGCGGTGTCCTGCCAGTCGCTGTCGGCGAGGTCACAGGCCACCCAGCGGCCGGCCTGCACCCAGACCTCGTTGAACCGGGCCTGGCGGAGCCTGACGCCGCTCAGGGCCACGCCGGTGAGGGCGCACTCCAGGAAGGTCGCGCCGCCCGCCGACTGGTCGGTGTACTCGCCGCCGTCGAAGTGGACGGTGTCGTAGCGGTCGTCGCTGCGCAGCGGGCCGGTGTGCGCGGTCAGGTGGGCGGCGTAGGGCAGGTCTTCCAGGTGGTCGGGGACGTGCTGGGGCATGCGGGGGCACCTCGCGGTCGGCGGCGGACGGGTCCTGGTCCGCATGCTCGCACGGGGCACCGACAGTCCGGCGCGAGCGGGCGCGGCGGTGACACGGTGGGGCGCGCACCGCCGGCCCTGCTCGGATGCGCCGCTCGGGACGGGAACGCACGCGGGGCGGCCCGGTCGCCGGGGTTGCGGCGACCGGGCCGTCACTGCGGTGCGCGGGGCAGGCCTTGGGAGGGACTACCGCCAGAGGGAGTTGACGCGGCTGCGCTCGGTGCTGTTCGGGTACGGGTTGGTGCAGGAGGTGCCGGGGCCGCCGCCGGACATCAGCTCGCTGCACGGGCCCGAGTAGTGGTCGGGCAGGCCCAGCACGTGGCCGGTCTCGTGGGCGGTCACCCGGGTCGAGTTGTACTGCCGGTTCTGCGCGTAGTCGAGGAAGATGTAGCCGCGGCCGTGGCCGTCGGTGCTGGCGTAGGAGCCGCGCGAGTCGTTGCCCTCGTAGTAGCGGAAGTCGGCGGCCGAACCGGACCGGAGCTGCACGTTGGTGACCGAGCTGTTCCAGATCTGCGCGCTCTGGGCTATGACACCGGCGAAGGACGGCGCGCTGCTGGCGTCGTAGGTCACCGTGACGGCCAGCAGGTACGGGTTGGCGGCCTGCTTGGCCCGCGCGGACTTCATGACGGCCTCGAAGAACGCCTGGTTGTTGGCGTCCTCGGCGGCCGAGCCGGCGTAGGCGGTCGCGGTGGTGGACGGCGTGTAGCCCTGGGCCGGCGCGGCGACGGCGCTGGTCGGCAGGGCGGCCAGGCCGGCGGCGAGCGCCAGGCCGAGGGCGGCGGAGAAGGTGCGCGAGACACGGTTCATGTGGGGGGCTCCCGTTCACGGGTCGAGGGGTGGGGGTACGCCGGTGCGGCGGTGCGGGACGCACCGCGGGTGGTGCGGTGGTGCGGGTGGGCATGCGCCCGACCGGCCGGAGGGGGTCGTCCGGTCGGCGCGCGCCGGGGGGCCGCCGCGGGGGCGGGCCGTCGAGGGGCCGGATCAGCCGGCCAGGCCGTACCGCCACAGCGAGTTGACGCGGCTGCGCTCGGTGCTGTTCGGGTACGGGTTGGTGCAGGACGGGCCGGGGCCGCCGCCGGACATCAGCTCGCTGCACGGGCCCGAGTAGTGGTCCGGCAGGCCCAGCACGTGACCGGTCTCGTGCGCGATCACCCGCAGCGAGGAGTACTGCTGGTTCTGGGAGTAGTCGAGGAAGATGTAGCCGTTGCCGTGCCCGTCGGTGCTGGCGTAGGAGCCGTTGGACGGGTCGTCGCCCTCGTAGTACGCGAAGTCGGCGTTGGAGCCCTGCTGGAGCCGGACGTTGCCGACCGAGCTGTTCCAGATCTGCGCGCTCTGGGATATGACCCCGGCGAAGGACGGCGCGTTGCTGGCGTCGTAGGTCACCGTGACGGCCAGCAGGTACGGGTTGGCGGCCTGCTTGGCCCGCGCGGACTTCATGACGGCCTCGAAGAACGCCCGGTCGTCCGCCTTGCCCGCGCCCTTCGCAGCGGTGCCCGGGGTGTAGTGCCCGGCGGCGGGAGCGCTCACCGGGGCGGCGGTGGCGGCGGTCGGCAGGGCGGCCGTTCCCACGGCCAGGGCCAGTCCGAGTGCGACGGAGAACATGCGCGGGACACGGTTCATGTGGGGGCTCCGATTCGCGAGTGCGCCGCGGACGGTGGGGGCCGGGCCGCGGGCATCGGATGAATGCTTGCTGCCCCCAGAGCTTCGGCCAGGCCGGCGGCCCGGCGGATGATGTCAACCGGCGATAGCCCGGACCAATCACCGCGCCGCCCGGACGGCCGGTCCGATCCTCCGGCCAACAGCCTGTCATGTCCCTGGCGTCATCCCGTTTCCACCGTTACGCTCCCGGATGTGGAGCTCGACGTGAGACACCTGCGGGTGCTGTGCGCGATCGCCGACACCGGAAGCCTCCGCAAGGCAGCGCTGCAGCTCGGCATGACCCAGCCGTCGCTGACCACCCAGCTGCACCGCATCGAACGGGCCGTCGGCGGCACGTTGTTCACCCGGGAGCAGACCGGCAGCCGGCCCACCGCGCTCGGCCACTCCGTGCTGTCCCGGGCCAGGCCGGTGATCGCCGAGATGGCGGCGCTGGTGGCCGCCGCCCGCCAGGAGGCCAGGGAGGCGGCCGGTGGCGAGCGCGCCCGGCGGCTGCGGATCGGCAGCGTCGGCAGCCGGGCGGTGGCCGCCTGGCTGCGCCGGCTGCACGAACGGCTGCCGGAGACCGACACCACGATCCAGATCGACATCTCGGCCAACGCCCTGCTGAGGATGGTCGCCGCCGACCAGTTGGACGTGGCCTTCGTGCACGAGAGCGAGGGCTTCCCGCTGCGGCTGCCCCCGGACGCCGAGCACCGGGTGCTGCTCACCCGCGAGCCGCAGTTCGTCGCGCTCACGGCCGGCCACCGGGCGGCGGCCCGGCCGGTGGTCCGGCTGGCCGAGCTCGCCGAGGACACCTGGATGGTGGACCCGACCGCCGACCACGAGTACGCCGCGATGCGCCGGGTGTTCCGCGCCGCCGGGCTCAACCCCCGGGTGGTGCAGGTGCGGGACAACGCGACCGCCGCCGAACTGGTCGCCTCTGGGGAGGCGGTCCGCCCCTGTCAGCCGACCTCACTGCCCGGGCCGGGCACCGTCGTGCGGCGGCTGCACGGCGACCCGCTGGCCGTGCGGCTGCTGCTGGTCTGGCGGCCGCGCGCGCTCGGCCCGCCGGCCCGCGAGGCGCTGTACGAGGAACTGCGGGCGGCCTACCTGGACCTCGCCGAGGCCAGCCCGGCGTACCGGGCCTGGCTCGCCGGGCACGACGAGGTGCGACGCGCCCTGCTGGGGCCGCCCCCGTTGGACCCGCTCCGCGCGAACGGAACGGCGCTCGGCGGTGCGGCACTCAGCGGTGCGGCGCTGAACGGCTCGGCACTGCACCGCTCGGCACTGCACGGCTCGGCACTGCACGGCTCGGCACCGAACGACGCCGACGGGCCCGACGGAACGGGCCCGCCGAACGGGACGAACGGCCGGGCCGAGGAGCACCCCCGCGACGGGCAGCCGCGGGAGGGCTCGCCGCAGCGCCGTCCGCCCGCCCTCGTTCAGCGCTCCCTCGCGTGCAGCGCCACCCCGGCCGCCACCGCGGCCGCCGTCACCAGACCCGCCGCGAGGACGCCGGAGCCGCCCGCCGCCGTACAGGCGAGCACCGCCACCGAGGCCACCGGCAGCAGCGACAGCTGAAGCGCGCCGGTCTTGGCGTGCCGGGCGTGCAGCGCCCAGACGGCGAACAGGTAGAGCGCGGTCGGCACGGTCACCGCCGCGGTGGCGGCCGTCTCGGAGACGTGCGCCTTGTGCACGGCCGATGCGACCGCCACCTCCAGTCCGGCGCCGATCGCCGCCGCCGCGCCGAACACCAGGTAGTGGCCGTAGCCCCAGAGGAAGGCCTGCCGGCTGGACCGCAGGTGCTGGTGGACCGGCCGGGCGTAGTAGATCCACCAGGCCGAGAAGCAGATCAGCAGACCGCCGACCGCGGCCGGCAGCAGGCGGGCCAGTCCCTCCTGCTCGTCCGCCGCCGACTGCACCGCGACGGTCGCCGCCGCCACCGTCTCGCCGAGCACGATCAGCGTGAACAGGCCGTACCGCTCGGCGATGTGGTGCGGGTGCCACGGGGTCCGCAGCCGCAGTTCGGCGACCACCGGCACGGCCAGCTCGGCCAGGATCCCGATCGGGATCAGCACCGAGCGGACGTCGTGCGGCAGCAGCAGCACCGCAACCCAGCCGATCTGGCAGAGCGTGATCCCGACGGCGTAGCGCAGCGCCACCACGCGGGCCAGGCCCTCCTCGGCCGCCGCCGCGCGCAGCCACTGGGTGACCATCGCCAGCCGCATCACCACGTAGCCGATCACCACCAGCACGAGGTCCTGGTCGGCGAAGAGCCGCGGCACCCCGGCGGCGAGGATCAGCACACCGGCGATCTGGACCAGGGTGGTGAGCCGGTAGGGGACGTCGTCGCAGTCGTAGGCGGAGGCGAACCAGGTGAAGTTCATCCACGCCCACCAGATCACGAAGAAGGCGAAGAGGTAGCCGGTCAGGCCGTCGCCCCAGTGGCCGCCCGCGAGGTCGTGGGCCAGCTCCCGGCCGGCCTGGCCGACGGCGACCACGAAACAGAGGTCGAAGAAGAGTTCCAGCGGGGTGGCGACCCGGTGCGGCTCGTCCCGGCTGCGCGGGACCATCCGGCGCACCGGGCGGGGATCGACGGGGTGCGGGCGCGGGACTGCGGTGGAATCGCTGCTCATGGACGGGTCTCCGGGATCCGGACGGGCGGGCTGTACCCGCCGCATCCTGACAGCGCGCCGGGCGCCGCGCACGCATCCGGGGACACCAGGGAGCACCGGACATTGCCCGGGAGCGCACGGATCGCGGCGAGCGCCGCCGGATCGGGAGATTGCCCCGTTTTGGACCGATACGCCCTGGCGTCAGCGAGAGTTGACGCCCCGGTGCGCGAACCGGGTGACAGCGCGGCGGGTTTGCGGACGCGCCGCGCCGTACGGTGCGACCGCCCGGACGCCCCGCTAGATTCGTCCCCGGTTCGAAGCGAACGGGGCCCGGGGACGGACCTCGCGGCACGGGCGGCCTGCGGGCATCGCGGAAGGTCAAGGCGGGTGGCAGGACAGCGGGGGCGGCATCACCGGCCTTCCCGTGTCCGCACCACCGGCCTCGTGATCACCGCGCTGCTCGCCAGTGCCCGCCGCGCGCCCGCCCGGGCCGCCGGGGACCGCACCGCCGTCCCGCCCCCGGCCCCGCCCCCGGTCCCGGCTACTTCTCCCAGCCGATCTTGGCGTAGTCGGTGCTCGCCAGGCCGAACGCCCCGTAGTTGGCGAGACCCTTGCGGGCCGCCACCACGGTCGGCCGCTGGTACAGCTCGAAGGTGTGGCCGAGCTCCCAGATCCGGGCGTCCGCCTGGTTGTAGAGCTTCGCGGCCTCCACCGGGTCGATCGTGCCGGCCGCCTTCTTCAGCAGCGCGTCGATCTCCTCGCTGCCCAGCTTGGAGTAGTTGCCGAAGACGTTGTCGCCCTGCGGCAGGCGGAAGTTGGTCAGGCTGCTGGAGAGCGGGAACGAGTCGGTGTTGCGCCAGCTGGCGATGTCCCACTTGCCGGGGTTGACGTACTTGGTGAAGAAGTCGTTGGCCGCGACCTTGTCGATCTCCACCTTGACGCCGGCCGCCAGCCA
Source organism: Kitasatospora sp. NPDC057965 (assembly GCF_042887135.1). Taxonomy (NCBI): domain Bacteria; kingdom Bacillati; phylum Actinomycetota; class Actinomycetes; order Kitasatosporales; family Streptomycetaceae; genus Kitasatospora; species Kitasatospora sp. NPDC057965. The sequence goes on along the minus strand of NZ_JBHVPZ010000014.1, from coordinate 186,328 downwards.
CATCGCCTGGGCGGCGGTGGCGAGGTCGACCTGGGCCTGCGGGGCGGACTCGTTGAGCACCCAGTGCAGGGTCAGCGTCTGGCCGTCCTTGGTGCGGGGCTGACCGCTGCCGGCCTCCTTCCAGCCGGCCTCGTCCAGCAGCTTCTTCGCGGCGGCCGGGTCGAACTTCGCCCACTCGCCGGAGTTGTCCCGGTAGCCGGTCTGGTTGGGCATGAAGATGTGGTTGCCGAGCGGCTTGAACTCCACCGGCACGCCATTGTTGGCGATCTTGATGAGCGCCCCCCGGTCCAGCGCCCTGCCGAGCGCCTGGCGGACCTTGACGTCCGCCAGCGGACCGCCGCCGCCGAAGGAGATGTGCACCTCGTCCCACGGGCTGGCGGACCGGATCACCGCGTCCTTGGCGTCCTTGAGCTGCCCGTACGCGGTGGCGGTGCCGGCCGTGGCGAAGTCGATCTCGTTGTTGAGGAAGGCCTGGGTGGTCGCCGACTGGGACATCACCCGGAAGGTGATCCGCTCCGCCTTCGGCTTGACGCCCCACCAGTCGGGGTCCGGGACGAGGGTGAGGGTCTGCGCGGTCTTGTCGGCGGTGCCGATCTTCAGCGGCCCGGCGGTGATCGGGATCTTCTCCACCCAGCCCTTGTTGAAGTCGTCGGCGGTGGCGATCCCGGCCGCCGGGACCAGCGGGCGGAACAGGTTCTGCCAGTCGGCGTACGGCTCGGAGAAGGTCACCTTGACCTCGGCCGGGTCGGCGCCCTGCTCGACGGCGGAGATCAGCTCGTAGCCGGCCGAGTCGGCGATGTTGTAGCCGTCCTTCTTCCCGTTGGTGGCCTCCCAGTCGGCCTTGAAGTCGAGGTAGCTCAGCGGCTTGCCGTCCGACCACTTGGCCTTGGGGTTGAGCTTGTAGGTGATCACCTGCGGCGAGGCGGAGGTGACCTTGGCGTCCACCAGGTAGTCGGCGACCGGCTTGAAGGTGCCGGTCTCGTCGGTGCTGAACAGGCTCGGCTCCAGCGTGCGCATGATGTCGACCGCGTCGCCGTAGCGGCCGTCCACCTGGAACGGGTTCCACTGGGTGATCCACTGGTAGAGCGGGAAGCGGACCTCGCCGCCGTCGCGGATCTGCTCCGGCGGCTTGGCGTTGATATCGATGGCCCCCTGCCCGGGCGCTTCGCTCCTGACCGCCGTGTCCGCCGAACCGCCTCCGCCGGAGGTGCACGCGGCGGTCGCCAGCGCGACGGCGAGGGCGAGGGCGGCGGCGCGGCCGAGTCGGCGCGCGGGCGTGGCGGAAGCGTCCATGAGGGTCCCTCCGTGATGTCCGGCGAGTGGTGAGAGATGAGCGTCGCGAGGTGTGGCGAGGCTTGAGCGTGGGCAGCCAAGTCGGTGCCGGGGACCGAACGTAACAGCCGATCAGAACGAGTACCAGGGGGCCGAGTTGACACCTGATCCGACCGAAACGGGGCGCAACACGGCCGCAACACCGCGGCCGCGCACCGGTGCCACACTCTGAGCTGCGCTTTCCTGACCACGGTCAAGAACGGCGATCGGCCGTCCCTCCCTCGCCCGCGCCCGCGCGCCCGCCCCCGACCCGAAGGCCACCCTCCGATGCCCACCAGACGCGTCGGCCCCGCCCCCACCCCGGGCGGCCGTTGATGCTCCGCTACCTGACCAAGCGGCTCGCCTACTACGCCGTCCTGCTGGTCGCCGCCGTCTTCCTGGCGTACGCGCTGGCCGGCGCCGCCCTGCAGCCGCGCGCCTACTTCGAGGCCAAGGTGCCGCGCCCGGCCGCCGCCTCGGTCGAGCGCCAGCTCACCGACCTCAACCTGAACGACCGCACCCCGGTGGTCGAGCGCTTCGGCCGCTGGGCCGGCGGACTGCTGCTGCACGGCGACCTCGGCCGCACCATCCACGACACCCCCGTGATGGACGACTTCCGCCGCCGGGTCTGGGTCTCGCTGCGGCTGCTGCTGGTCGGCAGCCTGCTCGGCATGGTGCTCGGCGTCGCCGCCGGGGCTTGGAGCGCGGTGCGCCAGTACCGGCTCTCCGACCGGCTGCTGACCGTGCTGTCCTTCGTCCTGCTCTCCACCCCGGTCTTCCTGGTCGCGCTGTTCCTCAAGAACGGCGCCATCGCCGCCAAGGACGCCGTCGGCCACGAGGTCGTCCCCTTCACCGGGTACGAGACGCCCGGCCTCGACGGCGGCCTCGGCGCGCACCTCGCCGACTGGGCACTGCACCTGCTGCTGCCCACCCTCTCGCTGGCGCTCGGCGGCCTCGCCACCTACAGCCGCTACCAGCGCGGCACCATGCTCGACGTGCTCGGCTCCGACTACCTGCGCACCGCCGAGGCCAAGGGCCTCACCAGGGGCCGGGCACTGGTCAGGCACGGACTGCGGACGGCGGTCATCCCGATGTCGACGATGTTCGCCTACAGCTTCCTCGGCATCTTCACCGGTGCCGCCTTCACCGAGACCATCTTCGGCTGGCACGGCATGGGCGAGTGGTTCATCCAGTCCGTCAACGAGCAGGACGTCAACGCGGTCGTCGCGGTCAACCTGTTCGCGGCGGTCGTGGTGCTCGCCTCCGGTTTCCTCGCCGACACCCTGCACGCCGCGCTCGATCCGCGCGTGCGGGCCTGACCCGAGGAGGAGCGCCGTGACCGCCGCGATCACCGGACCCGCCGGACCCGCCGAGCCCGCCGGGACGCCCGGGACCGCACCCGAACCCGCCCCGGTACCCGCGACGGCCGGCCGGGGGCGGATCGTCCTCGCCCGGCTGCTCGCCGCCCGCGGCGCGGTGGCCGGTGCCGTCGTCGTCCTGCTGCTGTTCCTGCTGGCCTTCGGCGGCCCCCACCTCACCCCCTGGGACTACGCCGCGCCCGACTACGGCGCGCTGCGCCAGCCGCCCTCCGCCACCCACTGGTTCGGCACCAACGGGATCGGCCAGGACGTCTTCGCGCAGACCCTCCGCGGTCTGCAGAAGTCCCTGGTCATCGGCCTTCTGGTGGCGCTGTTCTCGACCGTGCTGGCCTCCCTGGTGGGCGCCTGCGCCGGCTACTTCGGCGGCTGGACCGACCGGTCGCTGATGTTCCTGGTCGACCTCATGCTGGTCTTCCCCGCCTTCCTGGTCGTCACCATCGTCTCGCCCCGGCTGAAGGGCGCCGGCTGGCTCGCCTTCGTCCTGCTGCTCGCCCTGTTCAACTGGATGATCACCGCCCGGGTGGTCCGGTCGATGACGATCTCGCTGCGCGAGCGGGAGTTCGTGCGCGCCGCGCGGTTCATGGGCGTCCACCCGCTGCGGATCATCACCCGGCACGTGCTGCCGAACGTCGCCTCCTTCCTCATCATCGACGCCACCATCGCGGTCGGCGGCGCCGTGATGAGCGAGACCGCGCTCTCCTACTTCGGCTTCGGCGTCAGGGCGCCGGACGTCTCGCTCGGCACCCTGCTCGCCGCCGGCACCAGTGAGGCACCGGTCTTCCCCTGGCTGTTCTACTTCGCCGCCGGGCTGCTGGTGCTCTTCGTCCTGGCCGTCAACCTGATCGGCGACGGGCTGCGCGACGCCCTCGACCCCACCGCCGAGGCCGCCCGCAGACCCCGCCGCACGCGCGAGCGTGACCGTGCTCCGAGGAAGGGGACCCGCGCGTGACCGACACCGCCGCGACCACCGCCACCGGCACCCCGCTGCTGCGGGTGCAGGACCTGCGGGTCGACTTCACCGGCCCGCGCGGCGCCGGCCCCGTCCCCGCGGTGCGCGGCGTCGACCTCACCCTGCGCCGCGGTGAGACCCTCGGCATCGTCGGCGAGTCCGGCTCCGGCAAGTCCGTCACCGCGCTGGCCGTCCTCGGACTGCTGCCCGGCACCGCCCGGGTCCGCGGCTCGGTGCGGCTGGACGACCGCGAACTGCTCGGCCTGCCCGGCCGCGAGCTGGCCGCCGTCCGCGGCCGGCGGATCGCCATGGTCTTCCAGGACCCGCTCTCCGCCTTCACGCCCGTCTACCGGATCGGCGACCAGCTCGTCGAGGCGCTGCGCGTCCACCGGCCCGGCCTGGACCGGACCGCCGCCCGCAAACGGGCCGCCGAACTGCTCGACCTGGTCGGCATCCCGGCCCCCGACCGCGCCCTGGACGGCTTTCCGCACGAGTTCTCCGGCGGCATGCGCCAGCGCGCCATGATCGCCATGGCCGTCGCCAACGACCCCGACGTGCTGCTCGCCGACGAACCCACCACCGCGCTCGACGTCACCATCCAGGCGCAGGTGCTCGACGTGCTGCGCACCGCCCGCCGGGAGACCGGCGCCGCGCTCGTCCTGGTCAGCCACGACCTCGGGGTGATCGCCGGGATGGCCGACCGGGTCGCCGTGATGTACGCCGGGCGGGTCGTCGAGACGGCCGGCGTGGACGAGCTGTTCGCCGCGCCGCGCCACCCCTACACCCTCGGCCTGATCGGCGCCGTCCCCCGGCTGGACGGGCGGCGCGGACCGCTGGTCCCGATCCCCGGCACACCCGCGCCGATGGCCGGACTGCCGGACGGCTGCCCGTTCGCCGCCCGCTGCCCGCTGGCCGAGGACCGCTGCCGCACGGCCGAGCCGCCGCTCGCCGGCGACGGCCACCTGAGCGCCTGCGTCCGGTCCGGCGAACTCGCCGAGCGACGGCCCGCGCCCGGCGAGGTGTACCCCGTGCCGGAACTCCCGGTGGCGCCCGGCCCGCCGCTCCCCCGCGCGCAGCGCCCGCCGGTCCTGGAGGTCGGCGGCCTCACCAGGACCTTCCCGCTGCTCAAGGGCACCGTCTTCAAGCGCCGGGTCGGCTCGGTGTACGCGGTGGACGGCGTCGAGCTGTCGATCCGGGAGGGCGAGACCCTCGGCCTGGTCGGCGAGTCCGGCTCCGGCAAGTCCACCACCCTGTTCGAACTGCTGCGCCTGGCCGCCCCCGAGTCCGGCCGGATCGAGCTGCTCGGCCGGGACACCGCCGGGCTCTCCCGCGCCGAGGCCCACCGGATGCGGGCCCGGCTGCAGATCGTCTTCCAGGACCCGATGGCCAGCCTCGACCCCCGGATGCCGGTCGGCGACATCGTCGCCGAGCCGCTGCGCGCCCAGCGGGCCGCCAAGGAGGAGATCGCCCGCCGGGTGCCCGAGCTGCTGCGCCAGGTGGGCCTCGACCCGGCGCACGCCGTCCGCTACCCGCACCAGTTCTCCGGCGGGCAGCGGCAGCGCATCTCGATCGCCCGGGCGCTGGCCGTCCGGCCCCGGCTGCTGGTGCTCGACGAGCCGGTCTCGGCGCTGGACGTCTCGATCCAGGCCGGGGTGCTCAACCTGCTCCAGTCGCTCAAGGCGGAGCTCGGCCTCTCCTACCTCTTCGTCTCGCACGACCTCTCGGTGATCCGGCACCTCGCCGACCGGGTCAGCGTGATGTACCTGGGGCGGACGGTCGAGCAGGGCGAGGTGTCCGCCGTCTTCGAGCGCCCCCGGCACCCCTACACCCGCGCCCTGCTCTCCGCCGTCCCGCTGCCGGACCCGGCCGCCGAACGCGCCCGCACCCGCGTCCTGCTGGCCGGCGACCCGCCCTCCCCCACCGTCCGGCACGCCGGCTGCCCGTTCCGGGCCCGCTGCCCCGTCCACCCGGCGCTCGACGAGGCGGCCCGCGCCCGCTGCGCGAGCGAAGCGCCGGCGCTCACGGCCGCCACCGGGCCCGGGGACGCCGACCACCAGGCCGCCTGTCACTTCCCGGAGGGGTGACGGGCCGCGCGGTGAGGCCCGTCCGGCGTCACCCTGGGTCACCGGGCGCCGACGATTCGGCGGATCGGCCCGACTGCGTGTAATGTCTTCCAGGTCAGCAGGCGCCGCTAGCTCAGTTGGTTAGAGCAGCTGACTCTTAATCAGCGGGTCCGGGGTTCGAGTCCCTGGCGGCGCACAGACGGTCGAAGGGCCCCCTCGCAGCAGCGAGGGGGCCCTTCGGCGTTTCCCCTGCGTCCCGTGCGTCCGGGCTTCCCACGCGTCCGCCCTGTTCAGCGGGCCGTGTCCAGGATCGCCGAGGCCACCGCGTCCGGGCGGTCGAACATCAGCAGGTGCCCGGCCGGGGCGGTGCTGCGGAACTCGGCGCCGAGCAGCGCCGCCAGCTCCCGCTGGACGGCCAGCCACTCCCCGGTGCGGCGGCCGCGCAGACCGTCGTCCGCGGCGAGCACGGTGACCGGCAGGTCCGCCGGCAGCGGGGCGGTGCGGCGCAGTCGGGCCAGTTCGGCGGCCATGTCCAGGTAGCGGGCGTTCTCCCGGAGCAGCGCCCGCAGCGAGCGCCCGGTGCGGTAGCAGCGCCGGACCAGCGACGCGGGGGCGAGGTCCTCGCGGCGCACCGTGGTGGCCCGGGCGGTCAGCCGGCGCACGGTGGGCCCGAACAGGTACGGCACCGCGACGGCGGTGGCCGCACCGGCGGCGGTGCGCGCCGCGAGATCGCGCAGGCCGGGGGCCGGGAGCGGGTGCGGATCGGGTTCGACGCTGCCGTCCAGCAGGACCAGCCCGGCCGTCCGCTCCGGGTGCAGCCGGGCGAAGGCCTCGACGTGGAACGCGGCGAGCGAGTGCCCGGCCACCGTGCACGGCCCGGCCAGGTCCAGCGCGTCCAGCACGGCCCGGATCCGGTCCGCCTCCCCGGCGGCGGTCGGCAGCGGCCGGTCGGCCGGCTCGGGCGCGCTCAGGCCGTAGCCGGGCCGGTCGAAGCGGACCACGGTGCGGTACGGGGTGAGGAAGGGGACGACGAGGTCCCAGTCGAACCAGCTGCTGCCGAGGCCTCCGGCGAGCAGGCAGACCGGGCCCCGCCCCTCGGCGCGGACGTGCAGGGGCGTGCCGTCGATCCGCAGGAAGGTCGCGGCGGCACCGTGCGGACCGGAGGGGTGTGCGCCGGTCATACCGGATCCCGCTCCCCGGACGGCCGGGCACGGGCGACCGCGGCGGGGGCCGGGACGGCCGCGGGAACCCCGGTGTCCGCCCCGGAGCGCAGCGCCGCCGCGAGCAGGGCCAGCCAGAGGGCGACGAGCAGCACCTGGAGGCGCTGGCCGGCGCCCAGCGCCCAGGTCCCGTGGCCGGCCTCGAAGGCGGCGATCGCGCCGAGGCTCCACCCGGTGGCGAGCAGTTCGGCGCCCAGCAGCCACGGCCCGTACCGCCGCACCGGCGGCCACCGGCCGTGGCGGCGGGCGGCGACGGTGAGCGCGGTCAGCCCGCCGAGCGCGCCGAGCACCGCCAGGCTGCTGGTCACGGCGTGCGCGGTGTGGGTGGCGGGGACGAGCCCGGCGGTCTCCCGGGCGGCGCACATCTCGTCGCTGGTGGGCGCGCAGCTCAGCGGCAGCCGGGAGTCGGCGGCGGTGGCCGCGCCGAACAGGGCGAGCCCGGCCCATCCGGCCACCGCCCAGCGGCCGGTCCCCGCACGCGCCCGGACCGGACCGCGGAAGGCGGTCAGGGCGAGGACGGCGGCGGCCAGCACCGCGAGTCCGGCGACCAGGTCGGTGGCCCGGAAGAGACCGCCCAGCGGCTGGTCCTCGGCGGCCAGCTCGCTGAGGTACGCCTGGACCGGGTCGAGCCCGGTGCTGAGCACCACCTCCAGGACCCACGCGGTGTACGCGAGCGCGCTGAGCAGCAGCAGGGCGGCGACGGCGCGGACGAGGGCGGGGGCCGGGGCGGAAGTGAGCCGAGCCTTCCGGTGACCGGGGTGGGAGCTGGGCACGATTCCACCCTAACCGGCGGTAAACCCCTCCCCAACCGGGAGGAAACGGACGGCCCGGCCCGGGCGACGGACCGGACGGTTCGAGGCGCCCCTCGGGAGCGTGTATTGTTTTCCCCGTCAGCCGGCGCCGCTAGCTCAGTTGGTTAGAGCAGCTGACTCTTAATCAGCGGGTCCGGGGTTCGAGTCCCTGGCGGCGCACCGACACCGGGGAGCCTCTCGTTCATACGAGGGGCTCTCCGGCTTTTCGCTGCCCATTGACGTCCGATTTGTGTGTGATGTCGGTCTCGCTTCCCGTCGCGGTGGAGCCAACCGGTACCTTCGGCGCGTTCTGGGCTGTATATCGGATAAGGGACAAAGGTCCCCCGACCGCCGACGATCCCGTCTGCGCGAGCCGGCACAGCACCCGTGCGTCCTGCCGCCCGCTCAGTCGCCCGCCCGCTGGAAAGGCCGCCGCTTTGTCCCGTATCGCCCTGCGCGGCGCGCCGCGCGTCCGCAAACCCAAGGCCCGTCGGCCCCGCAAGCGGCGCACCGGCTGGCGCAGACTGATCCCGACCTGGCGGATGACCCTGATCGGCTTCGCGTCCGCGCTGCTGCTCGGGATCGGCCTCTTCGCCCTGGGCATCACGCTGGTGAAGGTGCCGGACGCGCACGCCGCCGCGACCCTGCAGAGCAACAACTGGCTCTACTCGGACGGCTCGGTGATCGCCCGGACCGGCCAGACCAACCGGCAGAACGTCGGGCTGGACAAGGTCTCCCCCGCCGCGCAGCACGCCACGCTGGCCGCCGAGGACCGCAACTTCTACCACGAGGGCGCGGTCAACGTGCCCGGCCTGGTCCGCGCCGCCGTCAACACCGCCAAGGGCGAGGGCACCCAGGGCGGCTCGACGATCACCCAGCAGTACGTGAAGAACACGTACCTGAGCCAGAAGCAGTCGATATCGCGCAAGGTGAAGGAACTCTTCATCGCGATCAAGGTGGATGCCACCGAGAGCAAGGACGAGATCCTCTCCAGCTACCTCAACACCTCCTACTACGGGCGCGGCGCCTACGGCATCCAGGCCGCCGCACAGCAGTACTTCGGCATCGACGCCTCCGAGCTCAACGCCGCCCAGGGCGCCTACCTGGCCACGCTGCTGAACGCCCCGAGCGCCTACGACGTGGCCACCGCCACCCCGGCGGGCAAGCAGAACGCCGTCAACCGCTGGAACTACGTGCTCGACGGCATGGTGAAGGAGGGCTGGCTCTCCGCCGAGGAGCGGGCCGCCACCACCTTCCCCGAGGTCAAGGACCCGCAGGCGCAGCTCGGGCTGTCCGGTCAGGCCGGCTACCTGGTCAACGCCGCGACCGAGTACCTCACCACCAACCAGATCATCAGCGAGTCGGAGCTGGCCAAGGGCGGCTACACGATCAAGCTGACCGTCGACCCGGGCCGCCAGCAGGCCCTGGAGAGCGCCGTCCAGGGCCAGCTGCACGACACCCTGAACCCGGAGAAGCGGAAGAAGGACGCCGCGGCCCAGCCCGGCGCCGTCTCCGTGGACCCGAAGACCGGTGCCGTGGTCGCCCTCTACGGCGGCGTCGACTACACCAAGCACTACGTCGACAACGCGACCCGGCGGGACTACCAGGCGGGCTCGACCTTCAAGGCGATCGCGCTGGCGGCGGCGCTGGAGAACAACGCCAAGACCCAGTCCGGCCAGACCATCACCCCGCGCACCGTCTACGACGGCACCAGCGGCCGCAAGGTCCGTGGCGGCAAGGGCACCCCGTACGCGCCGCCGAACGAGGGCGACAAGAGCTACGGCCAGATCACCCTGCAGCAGGCCACCGACTGGTCGGTGAACTCGGCGTTCGCCCAGCTCGCCCAGGACACCGGGCTGAGCAAGGTGCGGGACACCTCGATCGCGCTCGGCCTGCCCAGCAACACCCCCGGGCTGGACCCGGTGCCCTCGATCCCGCTGGGCACCGCCACCCCGAGCGTGCTCGACCTGGCGGGCGTGTACGCCACGCTGGACAACGGCGGCAAGCAGATCACCCCGTGGCTGGTCCAGTCGGTGGACCGCGAGGGCGAGCCGGTCGAGCTGCCCGCGCACAAGGCCACCCAGGCGGTCAGCGAGCAGACCGCGCGGCAGGTCACCTCGATGCTCCAGGGCGTGGTGAGCGACCAGGGCGGCACCGGCTGGCGCGCGAAGGCGCTGGGCCGGCCGGCGGCGGGCAAGACCGGTACGACCGACGACCAGAAGTCGGTCTGGTTCGTCGGGTACACCCCCGAGCTGGTCACCTCGGTCGCGCTGTTCGGCCAGGACCCGGACACCGGCGCGCAGGTCAGCCTGAGCGGCACCGGCGGGATCGACGGCGCGGCGGGCGGCCAGTACCCCGCGCAGATCTGGACCAGCTACATGAAGGCCGCCCTGAAGGGGCAGCCGGTCGCCGACTTCCCGGCGCCCTCGGGTGCGGACGACTCCGCGCGCAGCGGCTCGGGCTCCTCGGGCTCCGGCTCGTCGTCCGGTCCTTCGAGCACTCCGTCGAGCACCCCCGACGGGTCGGCGACGCCGTCCGGCGGGCCGTCGTCCCCGGCCGGGCAGGGCGGCTCCGGCTCCTCCGGCGACCAGGGCTCGGCACCGACCACCGCGCCGTCGACCGGGCCGACCACTCCGCCGCAGCCGACCGGGGGCACCGGCGGCTCGGGCTCCGGTTCCGGCTCGGGTTCCGGCTCCGGTTCGGGCTCGGGCGGCTCCGGGTCCGGGTCCGGGTCCGGGTCCGGTGGCACGGGCACCACGCCGACCCAGCCGACGACGCCGCAGCCGAGCACCAAGCCGACCAAGCCGCCGGTGCCGAGCACCGGCCCCACCACCGGGCCGACCGCCCCGCCGCCGACCGGGGGCACCGGCGGCTCGGGCTCGGGCTCCGGCTCGGGCTCGGGGACCGGCGGCGGCACCGGGACGGACGCGGGCGTCGGCGCCGGGACGGGGACCGGAACCGGGGGGTAGTCGACGGGGTCGGGGCGCGGGTGGGCCGCTGGGCGGCGGACGCTCGCGCTCCGTGCCGGGCAGGACCGAATGATGGAATGACCCCTTACCGAATGACGGTACGACTGTCAGAATTCGTCGGTGCACAGCTCCAACCCCCTGCTCGGCCGCTCCTCCGGCCGGACCCTCGGTCTCACCCTCGCCCTCGTCTCCGCGTTCGCCTTCGGCGGCTCCGGCACCGCGGCCAAACCACTGATCGAGGCCGGGCTCTCCCCCCTCCACGTGGTCTGGCTCCGGGTCACCGGGGCCGCCGTCGTACTGCTGCCGCTGGCCTACCGCCACCGCGATGCCGTCCGGCGCCGGCCCGGCCTGCTGATCGGCTTCGGCCTGCTCGCCGTGGCCGGCGTCCAGGCCTGCTACTTCGCGGCGATCTCCCGGATACCGGTCGGCGTCGCCCTGCTGATCGAGTACCTCGGCCCGCCGCTGCTGCTCGGCTACGTACGGTTCGTCCAGCGCCGGCCGATCAGCCGCGGCTCGGCGATCGGCGCGGGCGTCGCGGTCGCCGGGCTCGCCTGCGTGGTCGAGGTCTGGAACGGCCTGAGCTTCGACGCGCTCGGCGTCCTGTTCGCCCTGGGCGCGGCCTGCTGCCAGGTCGGCTACTTCGTGCTCGCCGACGCCGGAAGCCGGGGCGAGCGCCCGGTCGATCCGATCGCCGTCAGCGCCTACGGCCTGCTGATCGGCTCGGTCGTGCTCACCGCCGTGACCCGCCCCTGGGAGGCCGACTGGGACAAGCTCGGCGGGGACGTGGTGATGAACGGGCACACCCTGCCCGCGCTGATCCCGGCGGCCTGGATGGTGCTGGTCGCGACCGTGCTCGCCTATCTGACCGGCGTCGTCGCCGTCCAGCACCTGTCACCGCCGGTCGCCGGGGTGGTGGCCAACCTGGAGGCCGTCGTGGCCACCGTGCTGGCCTGGGTCCTGCTCGGCGAGCACCTCGGCCTGCCGCAGATGGCCGGCGGTCTGCTGGTCCTGGCCGGGGCGTTCGCCGCCCAGAGCGGAAAGTCCGCCGGGGCCGGAAGGTCCGCCGAACCGGCCGGGCCGGAGCGGTCCGGGCCGCTGTCTTCGGAGGCCGCCGCGCCGGAGGCGATACCGGCCGGGGCGACGGCCCTCGGCGAGCGGCTCGCCCGGGCCGCCGAGGCCGACACCGAGGCCCACCTCGGCCGGGAGCAGGGCCGGCGCTAGCCGACCGGGCGTCCGGGAGGGTGCGCCGCGGCCCGCTCCGGGATCAGCGGCCGACCCAGCCGAACCAGTCGAGGTGGCCGAGCGGCCACACGACGGCCGACACCGGGCCGACCACGTTGTCCACCGGCACGGCCCCGCCACCGGGGCCGCGCTGGTGGTAGCGCGAGTCCGCGGAGTCGCTGCGGTGGTCGCCCTCCACCCAGACGTGGCCCTGCGGCACCGTCACCGGACCGAAGTCCAGCCCGGCGCAGGAGTCGTCCCCGGGGTGGAGATAGGGCTCGTCGACCGCGGCGCCGTCGACGGTCAGCGTGCTGCCGGAGCACTGCACCGTCTGCCCGCCCGTCGCGATGACGCGCTTGACCAGGTAGTTGTCGTCCTTCGGCGGCACCAGGCCGACGAAGGAGAGCACCGATCCCAGCGCGTTGGTGACCGGGTTCCCGCCGGTCGGCTGCGGCGGCAGCCAGTCGCCCGGGTCCTTGAAGACCACCGGCTGGCCCCGCTCCGGCTCCCAGCCGGTCAGCGGGGCGAACTTGTTCACGCCGACCCGGTCGCCGACCCGCAGGGTGTTCTCCATCGACCCCGAGGGGATGGTGAACACCTGGAACAGACAGGTCTTGATCAGCAGCGCGACCACCAGGCCGACCGCCGCCATGGCCGGGATCTCGATCCACCACGGGCGCGTCCGGCGGCCCGGGCGGCGGGCCTTCGGCGGCCTGACCCGACGCCCCTCGGCGGCACGGCGCGCCCGCCGGGCCTCGGCCCGGCCCCCGCTCGGGGCGGCGGGTCCTGCCTCTGCTTCGCCGCCGTGCGTATCGGGCAGGTTCACCGCCATCGTCGCTGCTCCACTCTCAGGCTGCGGGGGAACCTGCACGCTACGCCAACCGGGTTTCCAGGCGAAATCGGGCTTTTACCCTCGTCAGACATCCCACCGGCCCGGACCGGGCGTCTCCGGGTGCTCCCGGCCCGGCCGGTCGCGCCCTCAGGCGGAGGCGTTCCCACCGGCCACGGTGTCGCTCGCGATGGCCTCGTGGTGCCGGATCACCTCGGCGATGATGAAGTTCAGGAACTTCTCCGCGAACACCGGGTCCAGGTGCGCACCGGCGGCCAGCTCGCGCAGGCGCTTGATCTGGGTGCGCTCGCGGGCCGGGTCGGCCGGCGGGAGCTTGTGCTCGGCCTTGAGCCGGCCGACGCGCTGGGTCGCCTTGAAGCGCTCGGCCAGCATGTGGACCACCGCGGCGTCGATGTTGTCGATGCTCTCGCGCAGGCTGGTCAGCTCGGCCCGCACGGCGTCGTCGACCCCCTCGGGCAGTCCGGCGTCGGGGGTCGTGGGGTGGTCCGTCATCGGGGCGGCTCCGCGGCTCTCTCGGTCTTGCGCCCGACCGTGCGGCGGCCGGGCCCGGGCCCGGGCCAATCTAACAGGGCGCCCGGCGCGGGCCCGCACCATTCGGCCCAATCGTCCACGATCCGGACGGCACACGGACCGACCGCCGGACGGCGCCCCGAGCTGCCGGGGTCCGCCCACGGACGGCCCGGGCCGCCGGGACGGCTGGGGGATTTTCGGACGCGACGGACCGGTGCGCTACTTGTGGCCCGCCCCCGACCTGCCCGTAGGCTGGCCTGCGGCATGACCGGACGTGACGAATCAGCAGTTCCTCAGTAACGGAGGTCCCGATCGTGGCAACCACCCGCACCGCCCGCACCGCCTGGGAAGGCAACCTGGTCGACGGCAAGGGCCAGGTGACGTTCGCGTCGTCCGGCATCGGCGAGTACCCGGTCTCCTGGCCGGCCCGCGCCGAGGCCCCGAACGGCAAGACCAGCCCGGAGGAGCTCATCGCGGCCGCGCACTCGGCCTGCTTCTCGATGGCCCTCTCGCACGGCCTGACCGGCGCGGGCACCCCGCCCACCAAGCTCGACACCCAGGCCGACGTCACCTTCCAGCCGGGCACCGGCATCACCGGCATCCACCTCACGGTCACCGGCGAGGTGCCCGGGCTGGACGAGGCCGGCTTCGTGAAGGCCGCCGAGGACGCCAAGGCGAACTGCCCGGTGAGCCAGGCCCTGACCGGCACCACCATCACCCTCACGGCCAACCTGGCCGGCTGACCTCCCCCGGGCGTCCCGCCCGACGACCCCGGCCCGGCGCGCGTCCGGTGCTCGGCCGGGGTCCGCAGGGCGCTCTCCCGGAGCACACGCCCCTGGTGCACATCATGTGATGTGCACCAGGGGCGTCCGCATGTATCACCACACTCACGCCCAAACCAGGCGAATCACCCTGGCGGCGGTCACCGCGCGTTGCCGTCGCGTCCTATGATCGGCCGCAGCGCCCTGTTCCTCACGGTTCCTCAGGGGGGCTCCCATCCGGCCGCTCCGTCCCGAGCGTCCGCACGGAGTCCGACCTCCGCGAGCGCGGCAGAGTGCGGAGCCGGCCGCCGAAGTCGGGTGACCGGCCGGACCAGCGTCAAGCGTCAGCAGCGGACGGGAGCATGCCGTGCCGGGCCAGAACGAGGGGGCCGACGCGCACACCGCCCCGGCCGAGGGCACGGTCAACGGCACGGCCCGGGCCGCCCTGGCCGACGACGGTGCCACCCACCGCTGCCCCGCCTGCTCGGCCCCGCTCTCCCCCGGCGGCACCCACCACGTGGCGGACGGCCCCGGTGCGAACGGCTCCGGCGCGAACGGCCGGCCGGCCGACGAGACCGCCGAGACCGACGAGGCCGACGAGCGGGATCTGGCCACCCTGCGGGCCAGCGAGTCCCGGCTGCGGGCCGCGTTCAGCGACGCCGGCATCGGGATGGCCCTCATCGACCCCGAGGACCGGATCATCGAGGTCAACCCGGCCTTCGCCGCGCTGACCGGCCGCACCGTCGACGAACTGGTGCGGACCCACATCCACGAGATCGTCGATCCCGAGGGCATGCCGCGCCGGCTGTTCCGCGCGCTCGTCCACGGCGAGCACGACCGGCTCCGGGTCGAGAAGCAGCTCAAGCACCGCGCGGGGCGGACGGTCTGGAGCAAGGTGACCGTCTCGCTGATCCGGGACGCCGAGGGCGGCCCGCTCTACACGCTCGCCCTGGTCGAGGACATCACCGAGCAGCGCCGGCTCGGCGACCGCCTGGAGTACCAGGCCCTGCACGACCCGCTGACCCGGCTGCCCAACCGGACCTACTTCTTCGAACGGCTCGACGCCGCCTGCCTGACCCCCGACCGGGCCACCGACCCGCTGGGCGCCGGCGTGGGCCCGGGAACGGGGACCGACGGGCCCCGGATCGGCGTCTGCTACCTGGACCTGGACGGGTTCGCCGCGATCAACGAGGCCCTCGGCCACCACATCGGCGACCAGCTGCTGATCGCCGTCGCGACCCGGCTGCGGCGCGGCTTCTCCGCGCACGGCGCCCGGCTGGTCGCCCGGATGGGCGGCGACGAGTTCGCCGTCCTGGTGCCCGACAGCCGCGGCAGCGACCAGCTCACCGACCTGGCCGCCCGGATCCTCGACGCCCTGGAGCGCCCCTTCGACGTGGCCGGCCACCGGCTGGTGGTCACCGCCAGCGTCGGCGTCGTCGAACGCTCCGTGCACGAGACCACGCCCACCGACC
This sequence comes from Kitasatospora sp. NPDC057965, assembly GCF_042887135.1. Lineage (NCBI taxonomy): Bacteria > Bacillati > Actinomycetota > Actinomycetes > Kitasatosporales > Streptomycetaceae > Kitasatospora > Kitasatospora sp. NPDC057965. The sequence goes on along the minus strand of NZ_JBHVPZ010000014.1, from coordinate 170,832 downwards.
TGGTCAAGGACGCCGACGCCACCCTGTACTGGTCCAAGGCCGACGGCCGCGCCCGGTGGACCCTCTACGACCCCGACCGGGGCGCCCACCAGCTGACCCGCCAGCTGCTCGCCACCGCGCTGCGCCCCGCGCTGGAACGCGGCGAGTTCACCATCGAGTACCAGCCGCTGGTCGGCCTCGCCGACGGCGCGGTGCACGGCGCCGAGGCCCTGGTCCGGTGGCGCCACCCCCGCTACGGGACGCTCTCGCCGGACCGCTTCATCCCGCTCGCCGAGGAGTCCGGGGCGATCGTGCCGCTCGGCAAGTGGGTGCTGGAGGAGTCCTGCCGCCAGGCGCGGCGCTGGCTCACCGAGTTCCCCGAGACCGAGACCTTCGTGAGCGTCAACCTGGCCGCCCGCCAGATCTGGGACTCCGACGTGGTCGCCGACGTCGCCCAGGCCCTCGACCGCACCGGCCTGCCGGCCCGGCTGCTGCAGCTGGAGATCACCGAGAGCGCGCTGCTCGGCCCCGGCGGACGCCCGCTCCAGGCGCTCCAGGCGCTCGCCGACATGGGTGTGCGGATCGCGATCGACGACTTCGGGACGGGCTACTCCAACCTGGCCTACCTCTCCCGGCTCCCGGTGCACGTGCTGAAGCTGGACGGCACCTTCATCGAGGGGTTCCGCGACCCGGCGCCGAGCGGCGGCCGACCGGAGCTCCCCGAGCTCCGCTCGCGGCGCAGCGACGCGGACGAGCAGATCGTCGGTGCGATGGTGCAGCTCGCCCACACCCTCGGCCTGACCGTCACCGCCGAGGGCATCGAGAGCGCCGCCCAGGCCGAACGGCTGCGGCTCACCGGCTGCGACACCGCCCAGGGCTGGTACTTCGCCCGCCCCGGCGAGGCCGAACTGGTCGCCGCGATACTCCGCGACGGCCGGGAGGACCGGGAGGACCGGGAGGACCGGGGCGGGCGTTAGGCCGGTCAGGCCTGGCCGGTGTCAGGTGGTCGCGGTCAGGCCGTACGCCTCGGCGATCAGACCGTAGGAGCGCAGCCGCGCCTCGCGGCCGTGGACGTGCGAGGTCACCATCAGCTCGTCCACCCCGGTCCGCTTGCGCAGCGCCTCCAGGCCGTCGGCCACCGCGCCCGGCGCGCCGAGGACCACATTGCCCAGCCAGTCGTCGATGAAGTCCGCCTCCACCGGGCTGTACGGGTAGGCCTCGGCCTCCTCGGGGGTGGGGATCGGGCCCGGGTCGCCCCGGCGCAGACGCAGCATGCCGAGCGCCGCGGAGCGGGCGAGGCGGCGGGCGGAGGTCTCGTCGTCGGCCGCGACCGCGCTCACCCCGATCACCGAGTACGGCTCGTCCAGGACGGCCGAGGGGCGGAACTCCGAGCGGTAGAGGTCGAGCGCCGGGAGGGTGTTCGCGCTGCTGAAGTGGTGCGCGAAGGCGAACGGCAGGCCGAGCCGGCCGGCCAGCTGGGCGCTGAAGCCGGAGGAGCCGAGCAGCCAGACCGGCGGGCGTCCCTCCCCCTTCGGCACGGCGGTGAGCCGCTCGTACGGGTGCCCGGCGGGGAAGCTGCCGTCCAGGAAGTGGGTCAGCTCGGCGAGCTGGCGGGGGAAGTCGTCGGCGCCCTCGCCGAGGCCCCGGCGCAGGGCCCGGGCGGTGGCCTGGTCGGTGCCGGGGGCCCGGCCGAGGCCGAGGTCGATCCGGCCGGGGTGGAGCGCCTCCAGCAGGCCGAACTGCTCGGCGATCGCCAGCGGGGCGTGGTTGGGCAGCATCACGCCGCCGGAGCCGAGGCGCAGCGTGGTGGTGTGGGCCCCGAGGTGGGCGAGCAGGACGGCGGGCGTGGAGCTGGCGACGCCGGGCATGCCGTGGTGCTCGGCCACCCAGAAGCGGTGGTAGCCCCACTGTTCGGCACTGCGGGCGAGGGTGGTGGTCGCGGCGAGCGCCTGCGCGGGGGTGTCGCCCGCCCCCACGGTGGCCAGGTCCAGGATCGACAGCGGAGCGGGCGCCGTTCCCCGGACGGTGCCCCGGATCGCGTCCGCGGGGTGCGGTCCGGCCCCGTTCTCCCGCCGGCTCTCCTGGCTGTCCTCGGTCGTCATGCCGTCCGTCCTCCTGGCCGTGGTCGGTCCCGTCCACCGGTGCGGTTCACCGGATTTCGCACCGGGGACGGTCGCTGCCGCCGCCGGTGCCGACATGGGTCAACCCCGGTCCGGGGCTCGCTTGTTCCCCGATCCGACGGACCGGCCCGCGACGGGCGGGCTGACTCAGAGCCAGCGGACGAACACCCGTGGCGACTTCACGCCAGCGCGGGAAGTCGCCAGCCCGGGGTCTCGCGGTCGGCGGCCGGCTTCCGGCAGGCTGGGTCCCAGGCGGATCACCCAACCGGATCCGCACTCACCAGCAAGGTCGTCGGGCTGGACCAGCGCCGACCGATCCCCGCGAGCCCCCGGAGCGGCACCCCGCCCCGGGGGCTCGTGCCATTGCCGCCCCGGACGTGACTCCCGCCACAACGCCCGGGGTGCTTCATGGCATGAAAAGTCGAGGCGCTAGCGTTGTCCCTTGCAACCACTGCTCCCCCGGGCAGCCTGGAGGGAGTAGGGAACATGGACATCGCGGCGCTGGTCGGATCCTCGTGGATCTGCGCCCTGGCGCTCTGCGCCGTCCTCGGTGACGCCTTCCTCCCCTTCCTCCCCAGCGGGAGCCTGGTCATCCTCGCGGTGCTCAAGACGGCCCAGATAGACGGCGCCCCCGTGCTGCTCGGGCTCGGGGTGGCCACCGCCTCCTTCCTCGGCGATCTGCTGCTGCTGCGGCTGGCCCGGCGCGGCGCGCCGATGGTCAGCCGGCGCCTCGAACACCGTCCGAAACTGGCGGCCAGCGTGGCCCGGGTCCAGCAGACCCTGGACGGTCGCACCACCCGGGCGGCGGCCGCCATGGTGGTGATCGCCCGCTTCGTGCCCGCCGGGCGGACCGTGCTCGACCTGGCCATCGGCCACTCCCCCGCCCATCCCCACCGCTTCCTGCGGTGGTCGGCGCTGGCCGCGATGATCTGGGCGGCCTACATCGTGACGCTGGGCTGGCTCAACAGCCACTGGTTCGAGACGGCCTGGCTGAGCCTCGCGGTCTCCTGCACGGCCGCCACCGTGGTGAGCACGGCCATCGCGCGGGTCGTCCGCCGCAACCGCCGGCTCGCCCTCGACTGACGCGCGCGCCCGCCCCTCCCCCGGCGGCCCCGACACCCCCTGACACCCCCTGACACTCCCCGACGCCGCCCCGACGCCGCCCCGGTGCTCGCGAGAACGCCTGCGACGAACGGGCGAAGCGTCACAGGACGGCAACAGAAGACATTTCTTCGCATACCGCACGGGTGTGCCCCGCGTGTTCAGTCCCGGCGGACCCTCCGGGCTTTGGTGACCCCCGCGGCCGCGTGACATGCTAACGACGGATAATCAATCAATTGTCTGATATGACCGATGCGGCTCCGGCCGTGATCACCACCCGGTCCGGACGATCCAGGGGAGACGATGGGCAGCATCTCGCGCAGGACCGTGCTCACAGCCACCGCCGCGACGGCGGCTCTCGGAGCGGTGGCGGCCTGTTCCGGGGGCGGCTCGGGGCCGGCCGGTCCCACCGGATCGGCGCCGGGCTCCGCCCCCACCTCCACGACCGGCACCGGCAGCTCCGGGCCGACCACCACCGGCACCCCCACCGGGACCCCGGCCAAGGGCACGCCGATCGGTGACGGCTCGACCTCCGACACCGGACCGCAGCCGAACCAGCCCAAGCCCGAGAAGCTCAAGCCGGGCGAGCGCCCGCCGCAGTTCGTGGTCTTCTCCTGGGACGGCGCCGGTGGCACCGAGGACGGCCAGTTCCCCCGGTTCCTCAAGCTCGCCGAGGAGCACAAGGCCTCGATGACCTTCTTCCTCTCCGGCATCTACGCCCTGCCCAAGGGCAAGGCCGACCTCTACCACCCGCCGAAGCACGCGGTCGGCGCCTCCGACATCCCCTACCTGTCGGACGGTGCGGTGAAGACCACCCTCAAGCTCATCAGCCAGGCCTGGCTGGCCGGCCACGAGATAGGCACCCACTTCAACGGCCACTTCTGCTCGACCCGCTCGGACGGCAACGGCGTCAACAAGTGGACCCCCGAGGACTGGCAGAGCGAGATAGACCAGGCCGTCGGCTTCGTGACCCAGTGGCGGACCAACACCGGCTTCACCGACGTCGACCCGCTCCCCTTCGACTACAAGAAGGAGCTGATCGGCGGCCGCACCCCCTGCCTGGAGGGGCAGAAGGCCCTGCTGCCGACCATCGCCAACCTGGGGTGGAAGTACGACGCCAGCTCCTCGGGCGGCCAGCAGATCTGGCCGCAGAAGGTGCAGGACGGCAAGATCTGGGACCTCCAGCTGCAGAGCATCCCCTTCCCGGGGCACTCCTTCCAGGTGCTCTCCATGGACTACAACATCCTGGCCAACCAGTCGTCCGGCACCACCAAGGGGGACCCGGCCAAGTACGACGAGTGGCGCGCCCAGGCCCGGGACGCCTACCTGGCCGGGTTCGACCGCGCCTACAACGGCAACCGCGCGCCCTTCTTCATCGGCAACCACTTCGAGCAGTGGAACGGCGGCATCTACATGGACGCCGTCGAGGAGGTGCTGAAGACCGTCGCGAGCAGGCCCGAGGTCCGGCTGGTCTCCTTCAAGCAGCTCGTCGAGTGGCTGGAGGTCCAGGACCAGTCCACCCTGCGCAAGCTGCGCACCCTCAACGTCGGGCAGGCACCGGCCGGCGGCTGGGAGTCCTTCCTCGGCGCGGCCGGCTAGCGATCTGAGCCACAGGGCCCGCCGAGCACGGCGCGGGCCACCGTCCCGGCCCCGGCGCCGCCCCAGAGGATCGAGTAGTGGTTGGTGTCCGGCACCACCGAGGCCGGGACCGGGTGGGTGCCGTCCAGCCCGGCGGCGGCGAGCCGCTTCTCGTCGTAGAGACCCTGCGGCTCGTCCAGCAGACCGCGCTCCGCCCAGATGAGCTCGCCCGGGCAGGGCAGCCGGTGCACGGCGGCGGCCGCGTCCCGGTCCAGCAGGACCTGCGCCCCGTCGGTCTCGACCGCCGCCAGCACGCAGGAGGAGCGCAGTTCGGGCTCCTCGCCGACGAGGTCGCCCTGGGTGTAGGCGTCGATCCCGGCGGACCAGCCGCCCACGAAGGCCGGGTGCCGCTGCCAGAAATCGCGGTACGCCTGCCGGTCGGGGAAGGTCATCGACAGCCGGGCCAGCGCCGGTCCGAGCACGGCGGCCAGGGCGTCGCCCTCGCTCACGCCCTCGGGCGGCGGGAAGCTGACCGCGCCGTCGACCAGCACCACCCGGCCGACCAGCTCCGGGTGGCGGACGGCCGCCAGGGCCGCCACCCAGGCACCCATGGAGTGCCCGACGACGACGGTCGGCCCCAGGTCGAGCCCGCCGATCAGGGCCGCCACGTCGTCGGCGTGGCGGGCCAGTCCGTACGGCCCGCCGAGGTCGCGGCTGGCGCCGCGCCCGCGCAGGTCCGGCGCGAGCAGGGTGGCCCGCCCGGCCAGCCGGCGGGCCACCTCGAACCAGGCGAGGCCGTTGGCGGTGATGCCGTGCACCGCCACGACGGTCGGCGCGCCGGGCACGGTGGCCGGCCAGCGGAGCACGGACAGTTCCCCGCCGGGGACCGGAACGGCGATCCGCTCCGGAGCGGTCCCGGCCCCGGTCCCGGCCCCGGTCCCGGCCCCGGGCTCGGGCTCGGGCTCGGGCTCGGTCCCGTGCTCGGTCTCGGCCCCGGCGAAGTGGTCGATCGGGCTCTCGGGCTGGCTCATGCTGGACTACCTCCTGTGGGCCGGCGCCGGGCGGCACGGCGATCCGGGCGCGATCCGGTCGGCGACCCGGGGGTGCCGCGAGGGCGGATGCCGGAACCGTAGGCCGGACGTGCGGGCTGCGACATGTGCCCGGACGATGCATCAGCCCATCCTGCTATGGCGGCCGGCCCCATACCACCCGCCCGCCGAGCCACCCGCGGAATCGAATGGTCCGGAAAGGGCGGCCGATGATTCGCCGCTATAACACCGACATGCGGGCAATTGGCCGGGAATCGCCATATTCACCGGTCCACGCGCTGGTCATTCCCCTGACCGGTTGCAATCGGGCGCACCCTCCGCGACAGTTGGGGAAGCCAGGGGGTCCGGTTTCCCCGGAAGGGAGTCCGGGGGCACCGCGGGGATCCCGCATTCGACGCCGCCGCACCGTCACACACCTCGATCGATCGTACACGTTTTAGTGATTGACGGTCCGGAATCACCGGAACCGCCGGGCGACCGTGCGAAGCACCGGATCGCACACCCCTGGTCGGAGCACGCACGAAGAGGCGGGTCCGCGCGGCCGGCCACGGGGGGAGCGCACATGACCGGGCCGTTCTCGCGTCGGGCGAAGGGCGCGGAACCCCCCGTTCCGGGACCCTTACCGCCCCCCGTCGCGGAGTCGCCCCCCGCTCCCGAACCGATCGCCGTTCCCGAAGCCCCCTACGACTACGCCTACTTCAGCCGGCTCGCCGGCCGCGCGGAGGAGGTCACCGCCGCCGATGAGCCGTACCGGGTGCGCTACCGCAGCCTGCTGAGCCGCGAACCGCACCGCGTCCGGGCCACGCTGCTCCTGCTGGCCGCGCCCCTGGTCGAGGGCGTGCTGCTGGTCTGGCTGCTCCAGCCGGGCCACTGGCCGGTCCGCCCCGGCGAGACCGACACCTGGCTGCTCGCCGGCGACAAGGTGATGATCGCGATCATCGCGCTGGTCGAGGTGTTCCGGCTGGTCAACGTCGTCTCCAACGCCCATGCGACGCTCGCCGCCCGCGACCCGGTCCCGGTGACGCCCGAACGCGGCACCCGGGTCGCCTTCCTCACCACCTTCGTCCCGGGCAAGGAGCCGCCCGAGATGGTGCGCGCCACGCTCACCGCCGCGCTGGCCGTCCGACACGACGGCCCCTTCCAGGTCTGGCTGCTGGACGAGGGGAACGATCCCGCCATGCGCGATCTCTGCGACGGGCTGGGCGTGCGCCACTTCAGCCGGGACGACATCCCGCAGTGGAACACGCCCAAGGGCCGGTTCCGCGCCCGGACCAAGCACGGCAACTACAACAGCTGGCTCCAGGCGTACGGCGCCGACTACGACTTCTGGGTCTCGGTGGACACCGACCACGTGCCGCTGCCCGAGTTCTGCGAACGCATGCTCGGCTACTTCCGCGACCCCGACGTCGCGTTCGTCGTCGGCCCGCAGGTGTACGGGAACTACCGCACCTCGGGCTCGCTGGTCACCAAGTTCTCGGAGAGCCAGCAGTACCTCTTCCACGCCCTGATCCAGCGGGCCGGGAACCGCTACGGCGCACCGATGTTCGTCGGCACCAACAACGCCGTCCGGATCGGGGCGCTGCGCTCGATCGGCGGGCTGTACGACTCGGTCACCGAGGACATGGCCACCGGCCTGGAGTTCCACCGGCACCGCAACCCGGCCACCGGCGAGCGCTGGAAGTCGGTCTACACGCCGGACGTGCTGGCGGTCGGCGAGGGGCCGTCGTCGTGGACGGACTTCTTCTCCCAGCAGCTGCGCTGGAGCCGGGGCACCTACGAGACCCTGCTGACCCAGTACTGGCGGGCGGCGTGGGGGCTGTCACCGGGCCGGCTGCTGAACTACACGCTGATGGTCTCCTACTACCCGATGGCGGCGCTGACCTGGCTGCTCGGCGGGGTGTCCAGCGTGCTCTACCTGGGCTTCGGCGCCTCGGGCGTGCATGTGTCCTCCGAGCTGTGGATGGCGCTCTACAGCGACGCGGCCGCGCTGCAGATGCTGCTCTACACCTGGAACCGCAAGCACAACGTGAGCCCGCACGAGCCGGCCGGATCGTCGGGCGTGGCGGGCATGGTGATGTCGGCGCTGTGCGGGCCGATCTACGCCGCGTCGCTGCTGCAGACCCTGCTGCGGATCCGCAGCCGGTTCGTGGTGACGCCGAAGGGCGAGTCGACCAGCCCCGACCGGATCCACACCTTCCGCCTCCACCTCTTCTGGGCGCTGGTCTTCGGCGGCGCCGTCGCGGCCTCCTTCCTGACCGGCCACGACCACATCGCCATGCGGACCTGGGCCTGCCTGGCCCTCCTCCTCAGCCTGCTGCCGATGCTGCTGCTCGCCGCGGACGCCGTACAGCGCCGCCGGGCCCGGCCCGTCTCCACCCTCTCGCTCGGCCCGGCTCCCGAGCCCGGGTCCGATCCCGCTCCCGACCCCGGGTCCGACCCCGGGTCCGAATCCACGCCCGCACCCGCGGCCACGCCCGCCACGAGGGGATGACGAACCACCGTGAAGATCCGCCACACCGGCCGCACCCGGCGCTTCGCCCTCGGCAGCACCGTCGCCCTGACCGTGGCCGGGATGAACGCGCCCGCCGTCCTCGGCTTCGCCAACGACCAGTACCACCACTACGTGATCAACCGCCCCGCCTACAAGGCCGAGTACGGCCACTGGCAGACCCTGGTGCTCCCCGCCGAGTTCCGGATCAACGCCATCCACGCCGCGCTGCTGCGCACCGGCAAGGTCCTGATCATCGCCGGCTCCGGCAACAACCAGAAGAACTTCGACGCCGGCACCTTCAGGAGCCTGCTCTGGGACCCGGTCGCCAACACCTACAAGAACGTCCCCACCCCCGCCGACATGTTCTGCGGCGGCCACACCGCGCTGCCCGACGGCCGGATGCTGGTGGCCGGCGGCACCCGCCGCTACGAGGCGCTGGACGGCGCGGTGAAGAAGGCGGCGGGCACCATGCGGATCCGCAACGAGGACCCGGACGCCGCCCACACCCTCCCCAGGGGCACCGTCTTCCGCGCGCCGGACGGCCGCGAGTACGTCTCCACCGACGACGTCACCGTCCCCGCCGCGACCAAGACCGGCGCCGGCACCGCGACCGTCGTCAAGGCCGCCGAGACCCGGGTGTTCGCGGAGGCGGTGGTCCCCGGCCGGGCCTCGGTGCTGGACGCCCCGGCCCAGTTCACGGTCAAGGGCCTGACCGGCGCCGACGCCCGGAACGTCTACGGCACGGCCGAGCGGATGACCCTGGAGAAGCAGGACTACCAGGGCATCCGCGCCGCCTTCGAGTTCAACCCGGACACCGAACTGTACGAGCAGGTCACCGACATGGCCTACGCCCGCTGGTACCCGACGCTGACCGGGCTGGGCGACGGCCGGGTGGTCACCGTCTCCGGGCTGGACGACACCGGACAGATCCTCAGCGGCAACGACAACGAGATCTACGACCCGGCGCGCAAGACCTGGTCCAAGGCGCCGGACCGCTACTTCCCGACCTACCCGTCGATCTTCCTCACCGCGACCGGCCGGCTCTTCTACTCCGGTTCGAACGCCGGCTACGGGCCCGCCGACAAGGGCCGGGAGCCCGGGCTCTGGGACCTCACCGACAACAGCTTCCGGCCCGTCCCCGGGCTGCGCGATCCGGAGCTCACCGAGACGTCCGCCTCCGTGCTGCTGCCGCCCGCGCAGGCGCAGAAGGTGATGGTGCTCGGCGGCGGGGGCGTCGGCGAGTCCCCGCTCTCCACCGCCCGCACGGACATCGCCGATCTCAACGCCGCGCAGCCCGCGTTCACCCCGGGCCCCGACCTTCCGGCCGGCGGCACCCGCTACCTCAACAGCGTGATCCTGCCCGACGACACCGTCTTCACCACCGGCGGCTCGCGCGACTACCGGGGCAAGCACCGCAGCGACCTGCTCAAGGCGCAGACCTACCACCCGGACACCAACACCTTCACCACCGCCGCCGAGCCCACCGTCGGCCGGAACTACCACTCCGAGGCGCTGCTGCTGCCCGACGGCCGGGTGGCGGTGCTCGGCTCCGACCCGCTCTTCAACGACAAGGCGGGCACCGAGCCGGGCACCTTCGAGCAGCGGATCGAGATCTACAGTCCGGCCTACCTGTTCCGCGGCGAACGGCCGGAGCTGACCGACGCCCCGGCCGCCGCCCGGCTCGGCGGCACCGTCCGGGTGGCCACGTCCGCGCCGGACCGCATCTCCACCGCCAAGCTGGTCCGGCCGAGTTCGGTCACCCACGCCACCGACGTCGAACAGCGCTCGGTGGCCCTGGACATCGGCGCGCGCACGGCGGACGGCGTCGCGCTCACCCTGCCCGCCAACCCGAACCTGCTGCCGCCCGGCTGGTACATGCTCTTCGTCACGGACGCCGCCGGCACCCCTTCGCCCGCGCGCTGGATCCAGGTCACGCCCTGAGCCGGCGGGCGCGGGGCGCAGCCCGCCGCTACCCCGCGGTGCCGGTGCCGCCGCCGGTACCGGTGCCGGCACCCGCCGTCGCCAGCCCCAGCGCGTACGGGAGCCAGAACTCGCCCGCCGGGGGCTCGCCGCGACCGCACTCGCCGTCCGACTCCCCCGGGTTCTTGATCCAGAGGTACGCGTCGACGCCGGGCCGCCCGGTCTCGCTCGTGGGCGGCGCGCCGAGCGCGCGGCCGGGCGGGTTGCACCACGCCTCGGAGTCCAGCGGGCCGTTGCCGTTGCGGCTGGTGTCGACGACGAAGTGCTTGCCGTCCAGCAGGGCGGACAGCTGGGCGCCGAACGCGGCGTTGCGGTCGGTGGTGAAGAAGTTGGAGACGTTCACCGCGAAGCCGTCGGCCGCCGCGATGCCCGACCTGCGCAGCGCCTCGGCCAGCGCGGACTGGTCCGACGTCCACCCGGGGTTCCCGGCGTCCAGGTAGACCCGCACCCGCGGGCGCTTCTTCAACTCCTGGACGGCGAAGGCCAGCAGGCCGTACCGCTCGGCGGCGGCATCGCCCTTGACCCCGCAGCTGTCCAGGGTGTGCGCGATGGCGTCCGGTTCCAGCACCACCCAGGCCCGGCGGTCGCCGAGGGCCTCCGCCAGGCCGGTGATCCAGGCCCGGTAGGCGGCGGCGTCGGGCGCGCCGCCGGCCGAGTAGAGACCGCAGTCCCGGTGCGGGATGTTGTAGGCGACGAAGACCGGCGTGCGGTCGGCCTCGGCGGCGCGGCGGCTCACCTGGTCGGCGATGTCCCGGGCCGCCTGGTCGCCGAGCCACTGCGAGGACGGCTGGCCGGCGATCCGCAGCAGGGTGTCGGCCTCCGCCGTCCGGCCCCGGCCGCGCAGGGCGGCCGACTGACGGGCGACGGCGGTCCGGTCGGAGACGTAGAAGGTCTGGCCGGGCAGCTGCGGCAGCGCGGCCGCACCCGCCCCGGGTGACGCGGGCGATGCGGCCGGTACGGTCGGCGCGGCCGTCGTCCCGGTCGAACTCCCTTCGCCGGAAGCGCCCTTGACTCCGGAGGTGCTTCCGCCGCCCCCCGAGCATCCCGTGGCAGCCGCCAGCAGCCCCAGCAGCGCCGCCCCCGCGGCCAGCCGGAACCCCGCCCCTCGCCCAACTCGGCGCACGTACCGCCCCTCCCCCGACCCGGTCCGGGCCACCCCGGCCGGCCCCAAGCTTCGCACACGGGGCCCCGCCCGCCGCCCACTATCGGGTGAACGGCGGGCTCTCACGGACCGGGAGACGCTCCGTCAGGACGGGCCGGGGGGTGCGGCGGTTCAGGCCTGCTTGAGGTCCGGGATCCGCCAGTCGATCGCGTCGACCCCGAAGCCCTCCAGCGCGGTGTTGATCTGCGAGAACGGCCGGCTGCCGAAGAACAGCTTCGCGGACAGCGGCGACGGGTGCGCGCCCTGGACCACGACGTGCTTGTCGGTGTCGATCAGCGGCAGCTTCTTCTTCGCGTAGTTGCCCCAGAGCACGAAGACCACCGGCTCCTCGCGCGCGCTCACCGCCTTGATCACCGCGTCGGTGAACTTCTCCCAGCCCTTGGCCTTGTGCGAGTTGGCCTCGTGCGCGCGCACCGTCAGCACCGCGTTGAGCAGCAGCACGCCCTGCTCGGCCCAGTGCATCAGGTAGCCGTTGTCGGGCGCCGGGATGCCGAGGTCGGCGTCCAGCTCCTTGAAGATGTTGCGCAGCGACGGCGGTGTCTTGGTGCCCGGCAGCACCGAGAAGCTCATGCCGTGGGCCTGGCCGTCGTCGTGGTACGGGTCCTGCCCGAGGACGAGCACCCGGACCTTCTCGTACGGCGTGGCCTCCAGCGCGGAGAACTCCTGCCCGCTCGGCGGGAAGACCTGGTGCTCCGCGCGCTGGGCCGCCACGAAGGCCGCCAGCTCGGCGAAGTACGGCTTCTCCGTCTCGGCGCCCAGCACCGCCTGCCAGGAACCCGGCAGCTCCAGGCCGGCACCCGCTTCCGTCCCGCCCACGTTCGCCTCGACCGTCCCCGCCTCGACCGTGTCCGTCACGACGACCTCTACCTCCCACCGGACGGCCGCTCACCGCCGCACCGCCCCGACCTGCGGGCATATCGCGCCCCTCGCGCCGTACGCCCTCTTTCACCCCGAACGCTACACAGGCCCACCGACAACCGGCTCCCCCGCCGCCGAACCGGCCCCTTCCCCGGCGGTCCCGAGGCGCAGAGCGAACGGGCCCCGCTCCCGGCCGTCGGAACACGACCGGCCGGGAGCGGGGCCCGCGACAGCGGCTCGGGACTAGATCAGCTCGACCAGGTCCGCGATCGACTTGACCACCCGGGTCGGCCGGTACGGGAAGCGCTCCACGTCGGCGGCGGCGGTGAGGCCGGTGAGCACCAGGATGGTCTCCATGCCGGCCTCCATGCCGGCCACGATGTCGGTGTCCATCCGGTCGCCGATCATGACGGCGGTCTCCGAGTGGGCGCCGGCCGTGTTGAGCGCCTCGCGCATCATCAGCGGGTTGGGCTTGCCGACGAAGTACGGCTCGACGCCGGTCGCCTTGGTGATCAGCGCCGCGACCGAACCGGTGGCCGGCAGCACGCCCTCGGTGGACGGGCCGGTCTCGTCCGGGTTGGTGCAGATGAAGCGGGCGCCCTGGTTGATCAGGCGGATCGCCTTGGTGAGCGCCTCGAAGCTGTAGGTCCGGGTCTCGCCGAGGACGACGTAGTCCGGGTTGTTGTCGGTCAGCACGTAGCCGGCCTGGTAGAGCGCGGTGGTCAGGCCCGCCTCGCCGATCACATACGCGGTGCCGCCGGGGCGCTGGCCCTTCAGGAACTTGGCGGTGGCCAGGGCGGAGGTCCAGATGCACTCCTCGGGCACCTCCAGGCCCATGCCGGCCAGTCGGGCGCTGAGGTCGCGCGGGGTGTAGATGGAGTTGTTGGTGAGGACCAGGAACGGCTTGCCCGACTCCCGCAGCCGGCGCAGGAACTCCTCCGCGCCCGGAATCGGGGTGCCCTCGTGGATGAGGACACCGTCCATGTCGGTCAGCCAGGACTCGATGGGCTTGCGGTCTGCCACGTGCGTGTCTCCCGAAGTCTTGCCATGTCATGCGATGGCGATGGTCGTACGAAATTGCGGCGCATCGCCGTCACCGTTGCGCCTCCCACCGGCCGGACCCTCCTCGGGACACCGGACCGCCGGGGGTACTGCTGGCTGCCCCAACCGGGCCACAGCCTAATCCGCACACCAGGTCGACGGCAGTACGTCCCGCCCGCCGGGACGCCCCGGGACGCCGAGGCCGCTCGGCATGCCCTCCTCAAGGGCTCCTTAAGACGCCCCTAACCGCAGCGATTCCCCCTTCGGCAGCAGGGTCCGACCCCGCTACCGTGAACGCCACGCCGCCGCGCCCCCCACCGCGGCGGCGGCACGGCGCCCGCCCCCGGCGCGCCCGCACGTGCCCCCTCGACGGCCCGCCCCGTGGCGGCGCCGAATCCGGGGCCGGACGGGCGCGCCGTGGTTGAGTAGGCCGCATGACGACCTCCGCGCGCCCCGTCCCGCCGACCGGCCCCTCCGGCGGCCACCCGCCCTTCCGCGTCGGTCTGATCGGCTACGGCCTGGCCGGCTCCGCCTTCCACGCCCCGCTCATCGCCACCACCCCCGGGCTCCGGCTGGACGCGGTGGTCACCGCCAACCCGGAGCGCCGGGAGCAGCTGCGGCGCGAGCACCCCGGGGCGCGCGCCCTCGACACGCCCGAGCAGCTGCTCGCCGACCCGGAGGCGCTCGACCTGGTCGTCATCGCCTCCCCCAACCGCACCCACGCCCCGCTCGCCCGCGCCGCCCTGACCGCCGGGCTGGCCACCGTGGTCGACAAGCCGCTGGCCGGGACCGCCGCCGAGGCCGGCGCACTCTGCGCGCTCGCCGAGTCGAGCGGCACCCTGCTCACCGTCTTCCAGAACCGCCGCTGGGACGGCGACTTCCTCACCGCCGCCCGGCTGGTCCGCGAGGGCGCGCTCGGCCGGGTGCACCGCTTCGAGTCGCGCTTCGAGCGCTTCCGGCCCAAGCCCAAGGCGGGCTGGCGCGAGCTCGCCGACCCGGCCGAGGTCGGCGGCACCTTCTACGACCTGGGCAGCCACCTCGTCGACCAGGCGCTCACGCTCTTCGGGCCGGCCGACACGGTGTACGCCGAGATCGACATCCGGCGTGACGGCGCGGTGGTCGACGACGACGCCTTCCTCGCCCTCACCCACGCCGACGGCACCCGCTCCCACCTGTGGACCAGCGCCGTGGCCCCGCTCGTCGGCCCGCACCTGCGGGTCCTCGGCGACACCGCCGGGTACGTCAAGTGGGGCATGGACCCGCAGGAGGCCGCGCTGCGCTCCGGGCTGCGCCCCGACCCCGCCGCCGCGACCCCCTGGGGCACCGAGGACCCCGCCCGCGACGGCGTCCTCGGCACCGACGAGTCCGCCGTGACGGTGCCCACCGACCCCGGCGACTACCCCGCCTTCTACGCGGGCGTCGCCGCCGCCCTGGCCACCCCCGGCACCCCGCCGCCGGTCGACCCGCGCGACGCCGTCGCCGCCCTCACCGTCCTGGAGGCCGCCCGCGCCTCCGCCGCCACCGGCACCACCGTCCGTCTCGGCTGACCCGGGCCCCGGCCCCGGCCCGACCGGGTCACTGAACTCCGCTGAACTCGGCCCGCCGGCCCTGTCGGCCCGCTCCCCCGTCCGCCTACGCTGCACCCCATGCGGAGCTGGGAGCAGCGGTACCGGAAGGGCCTGAGCGACAGCGCGGAGCAGCGGCGGCGGGCAAGGGCCGACGCGGTCGCCCTGCGGCGCCGCAGCTGGGCCCGGGGCGAGAACGTGCACGGGACGCCGGTCACGGTGACCACCCCGGACGGCCGGCCGGTCGGCCTGCGGGTCGTGTGGGCCGGCGCCGGACTGCCCGCCGACGGAGAGCCCGACAAGCGCCGGACCGGCGACCGCTTCCTCGCCGGCCTCCTCGGGCTCCTCGCCGCGCTGTGGGAGCTCGTCGGCGCCCTCGCCCTCCTGGCGCTCGCCCTGCGGTGGCTGTTCGTCGAACTGACCGGCCGCCCGCACTACGCCGTCATCGCCACCGCCGACGGCACCCCCGTCGCCGTCCACCGCACCCGCCGCCGCGGGCAGGCCCTGATCGCCGCGTCGGCGCTCGCCGACCGGATCGAACACGACGGCACCGCCGCCCTCGCGTGACGGGGGGCGGGGAGCAGCGCCGCCGGGAGCGGGAGTGGACCGCCGAGTTCGAACGACGGGCGGCGGCGGCCGACGCGGCGCGGGCGGAGCGCGCGCGGACCGAGCGCGCGGCTGCCCTGCGGGCGGCCTGGGCGCGCGGCGAGCGCGGCGAGCGTCATGCGTTCACCGAGGTCGGCGGCCCGGACGGCGGTGAGCCGGTGCGGATCGCGGTGGTCTGGCTCGGCCGCTTCCGGGCCGTGGCCAGGGCCTGCCGCCCGTCGGCCTCGGGAGGCGGCATGATCACCGACGGGCTGGGCCTCGTCCTCCTGCTGCCGGTCCTGCTGCTGCTGGGGCTCGACCACGGCCTCCGCCTGCTGTTCCTGCGGCTGTCCGGCCGGCCGCGCTGGGCCGTCGTCGCCGCCGTGGGAGCGGGCGGAAAGCCCGTGGTCGTGCACCGCGGGCGCGACCGGCGGCCCGCCGCCCTCGCCGCGGCGGCGCTGGCCGAGCGCGTCGAGCGGGAGGGCGCGGCGGCCCTGCGGACCGCGGGCGGCTGAGCGGGGTCAGACGCCGATGACCTCGACCGCCGAGCCCAGCCCCTTGAAGTCCGCGACGTTGCGCGTGTACAGCGGCAGGCCGTGCGCGGAGGCGATCGCGGCGATCATCAGATCGATCCGGCGCGGACGCGGCTGCCGCCCGGCGGCGATGGTCAGGGTCACCAGGGTCCCGTAGCGGGCGGCGGCGGCCGCGTCGAAGGGCAGCGGCTCGAAGTCCGCCATCGCCGCGCCCAGCACCTCCATCCGGGCCGCCCGGCTGATCGGGTCGCGGGCCATGGAGACGCCCTGCTGCAGCTCGGCGAAGGTGATCGCGGTCAGCTCCGGCACGGCCGGCAGGTCGGCCGGACTGAGCAGCGCCAGGTCGATGTAGACACACGTGTCCAGCACCCCGGCGGGCCGCCGCCGGGGGCCCCGCCGCCGCTCAGCCACGCCGCGGCCGCTCGAACGGGTCGCCGTCCTCGTCCCCGACCAGCTCCTCCGGGCCGAAGTCCTCCTCGGCCTCCTTGCGCATCTGCTGGTAGTCCACCCGCGGCAGCTTCACGTGCCGCGCCACCAACTCCTCCGCCGTGAGCCGCCGCCGCCCCACGACCGGCCGCAGCTCCGCGACCTCGACCCCGTTCCTGGTGATGTGGAAGGTCTCCCCCGCCTCCACGGCGTCCATCACCGCGGCGGAGTTGTTCCGGAACTCCCGCTGGGTAATCGTCTTCATCCTCCCAAGGTAGCCCCGCGTAGCACCCGCGGCTACACCTCGCGCTCGATCCGATCCAATAAATCGATCGCACGGACGCCGGCCATCCGTTACGGTACGCACACGAGCAGTCACACCGGGGGGGTTCCGATCGTGAGCGACACCACCGAGGCACAGCGGAATCCATGGCTCTACGGCCAGGACGGACCGCCCTCCGGGATCCCAGGCCCCGGCAGCGGAGCGGGTCCCTGGGCGAACGGTCCCTCCGCCGGTGCTCCGGTCACCGTGGAACCCGCCGCACTCCGTCGGGCCGCCGGAGCGGCCCGCCACCTCCAGGGCGAACTGCGGTACGCCGTCGGCCACGCGGAGCCGGACACCGAAGCGGCCGCCCGGGCCCTGTCCACCGACTCCTTCGCCTCGGGCGCCGCGCTCACCCAGGTACTCGCCTGGTGGAAGGCCCGGTGGACCAGCCTGGACAACCGCCTCGGGCTGACCGCGGACCGGCTGGAGGCCACCGCCGGTGCCTACCGCTCGGCGGACGCGTCCGCCGCCTCCCCGTTCAAGGCGCAGTGAGCCATGGTGACCTTCGCGCAGCTCCGGCACGCCACCTTCGAGTCGCTGGACAAGGCCGGGGACACCTGGAACGGCGTCGCCGGCCACACCGAACAGATCGCCGGCCAGATCCGGTCCGGCGTCCTGCAACCGCTCACCGGCGTCGCGCCGGGCTCCCTCGCTCCCGGCGGGACCCGCGCCTGGACCGGCGTCGCGGCCGACGAGGCCACCCGTGAGATCGGACTGCTCGCCGACGAGCTGACCGCCTTCCACTACGAGGCCCTCGCCGTCACCGCCGCCCTGCGCCGGGCCAGGTCCGCCTTCGAGGCGGCTCGGCAGACCCTGCTGCGCGCCATCGGCGACGCCGAGGCCCTCGGCGCCACCGTGGCCGCCGACGGCACCGTCACGCTGCCGCCGCTGCCGCCCGAGGACCGCAACGATCCGGACGCGATCGCCTACCGGCGGCGGAAGTGGGACGAACTCCAGCAGTACGTCGAGGCCATGCGGAAGGCCGTGTCGGCCGCCACCGAGGCCGACACCACGGCCACGGCCACCCTCCGCGCCCTCGACCCCACCGAGGTCGACCCGGCGACCCGGCCGGGGGCCGTGGACAACGCCAAGGCCGATGTCATCGGCGCTGTCGGTATGCCGAAGGACCGCAAGGACGTCCCGGCCTGGTGGGCGGCGGTGGACCCCGCCATCCGCTCACAACTGATGGAGCTGACACCGGATCGCCTCATCGAGGCCGGAATCCTGGACCCGACCTATGTGTGGTCGCCACCGACCGACGGCGCGGGCCCGTTCAACGTCCGCGAGCCCGGCGCCGGGGAACGGTCCTTCCGTGCCTTCGCCGGCCTGCTCGTCGCCGGCGGCGACTTCAAAGGGAATACGGACGCGGCCCGTCACCTGCAGCACTTCCTCGACGCGACCGGCGAGCCGCTGACCGTGGATGTCGACCGCATGCTGCGCGACGATCCGGGTTTCCGCGTCCACGTGGACTCCCTGCTGGCCACGAACGACGCTGCGTGGCGGGAGACCGCGCTGGCCGCCTACCGGGAGGCGGGTGGCGCGCCGGTCGCCGTCCCGGTGGAAACCCCGCGCAGTCGGACCAACGACTACACGTTCCCGCAGGGCAGCCAGTCGAACTGGTTCACCGCTGTGGGCAGCCAAGCGTGTGTGGTGTCGGGCCTGGTCACGGTGAGACCGGGGTCCGACGGCAAGCCTGCGGTAGCGATGCAGTACCAGGTCAATGTGTGGGACCGGTACAACTGGGACTCGGGCAAGAGCACGAACATCGCCGGTATCAGCGTCTCGGACTCGGACATGCAGGGCCTCCACCAGACGGGCCTGGCACAGGAGTACAACTTGAGCGGCCGAAGTACACCGTCGACGCGGACGGTGAGTGACACCGGGCCGGTCCTGCCTGCGGGCACGGGTGAGCGGTACGCCGACCGGGAGGGCGGGCGTACCGACGCCGGGAGGGAGACACGGTGACCTCCACGTCACGAGCCTCAGCAACGACCGGCCGCTCCCGTCGGCGGTTGCTGATCGGCGGATTCACGGCGCTGGTCGTGCTGGTGGCCGCCGCCGTGGGCGGCCTCTACTGGCTGGACTACGAGTCTCGCCATCCCGAGCCCGACAGTGGGCGGCCAGGCGCCTGGATGTCCACGAGCGCGGACGAGGTGTCCCGCTTCGCCCATGTGGGAATCCCGGCCGCGGCGATCGACATCCGGTGGGGCTACCAGAACGGGTTCCAGGACGACTTCGCCGTCCTCGCGTTCCGGGTGCCGCAGGCCGGACTGGAGGATTTCAAGGGCACCCTCACTGTCTCGGGCTGGGCCGAGAGCAGGTACGTCCAGGGCGTGGATCTGGCCGGCTTCCAGCACGTGGGTGCACCCGATCCATCGAGCACGCTCCCGCTGACCTGCGGGGACTTCTATTCACCGGGTCCGGCCAAGCAGATCGGCACGCGCGTCTGCTTGGCCGCGCGGGACGACGGGACGAGCCAGGTGTGGGTCAGCGCCTTCCAGACGTCCTGAACCGGGAACCTTCGCGGGGGTTCGGTCGTCTTCTGCCCTGACAGAGCTGATGCACGGGTCCGGAGCGCACAGGGAGGGCGGGGACGTGACGGTGATCGCGATGCTGCTCGGGGTGCTCCGGGTGCTGAGTGGGGAGTGGCTCGCCGAGGGTGGCGGGTCGCTGACCTCGGTGGCGGCCGCGGCGGCCGTGGTGCTGGTGGCCGGGGCGGTCGCGGGGGCGCTGGTCGTCGCGCGGCTGCTGGGGGCGCGGGCGCCCGCGAGCGTGCGGAGCGGGGTGCTGCGCAGGCGCGCCTTCCGGACGGCGTTCCTTCCGCAGCGCGATCCGGACGCCCGGGGCCGACGGCGCCCGAGGGCGCCGGGGGCGGCCCCGGCGGCCGCGTAGTCCCGTCCCGGAAGCAGTCCCTTCCCGGCACGCCGCACAAGCGCGGCCGTCCTCCGCCGACCACTCGTACCCCGAGGCCCCGGAGGGCTCACCCCGTCATGTCCGTCTTCGCTGTTCTCGACCCGGCCGTCGGCCTGGCCCACGACATCGTCGCCGCGCTCGCGCACGTCGTCCCGACCGCGCTCGCGATCGTCCTGTTCACCGTCTGCGTCCGGTTGGCGCTGCACCCGCTGGCGCGGGCGGCGGCCCGCGGCGAGAAGTCGCGCGCCCGGCTGGCGCCGCGGGTCGCCGAGCTGAACCGCAAGCACAAGGGCCGCCCGGAGAAGCTCCAGGCGGCGCTCGCCGAGCTGTACCGGGAGGAGAAGGCCTCGCCGTTCGCGGGGTGCCTGCCGATGCTGGTGCAGATCCCGTTCTTCTCGGTGATGTACCGGCTGTTCACCACGCCGAACGACCTGCTCGGCCACACCCTGTTCGGCGCCCCGCTCGGTCTGCACGTGGGCCAGGTCCAGGGCGCGGGGCAGTGGGCGGTGTTCGCCGTGCTGTACGCGGGCCTGGCGGCGGTGGCGTACGCCGGTTTCCGGCGGGCCCGGCGCGCGCAGGCCGCGCAGGCGGCCAAGGCGGTGCCGGGCACGCCGCCGCAGCCGGGGCCGGCGTTCCTGCCGTACCTGTCCTTCGGCACGGTGCTGTTCGCGGCCCTCGTGCCGCTGGCGGCCGGGGTCTACCTGCTGACCACCACCACCTGGACCGCCGTCGAGCGCGCCTGGCTGTACCGGGACGGCGCGCCGGAGCCGGCGGGCGTCGCCCTGGTGTGACGCCCGGGTCGGCCGGCCGGCCCGGCCTCCTCTAGCCTGTGTGATCGTTTGGACCGGTCGGGCCGGACGATCACACAGGTGAGATCACGCGGGTGAGATCACACGGGCGAAGGGAAGGGTCGGATCATGGCGGTCGCTGCTCCGGCGTTGGCCGAGTTGCGGGAGGTCTGCCAGCCGCAGGCGAAGCTGGCGAGCCGCAACGGGGAGCACTGGGCGGGGCGGCTCTACATGCGCGCCGTGTCGCTGCGGGTCACCCGGCAGCTGGTGCGGACCTCGGTGTCGCCCAACACCCTGACCTGGGTGATGGTGGTCTGCGGGGTGGGTGCCGGGGCGGCGCTGCTGATCCCCGGGCTGCCGGGTGCGGTGCTGGCGGTGGTGCTGATGCAGGGCTTCCTGCTGTTCGACTGCGTGGACGGCGAGGTGGCTCGCTGGAAGCGGCAGTTCAGCATCGCCGGGGTGTACGTCGACCGGCTCGGCGCGTACCTGGCGGACGCGGCGCTGATGATCGGCGCGGGTGTCCGGGCGGCCCGGGGCGGTTCGGAGCTGTGGGTGTCGGTGGGTCTGGCGGCCGCGCTGGGCGTGGTGCTGCTGAAGGCGTCGACCGACCTGGTGGACGTGGCACGGGCGCGCAGCGGGATGGCACCGGCGAACGAGGAGTCGACGCAGCCCCGCTCGCAGGGCATCGCGACGGCGCGACGGCTGGCGTCGGTGTTCAAGATCCACCGGGTGACCAACGGGATCGAGGCCTCGCTGGTGCTGCTGGCGGCGGCGGTCGTGGACGCGGTGGTCGGCAACACCGACCCGACGCAGGCGACGGTCGCCGCGATCACCGTGATCACCTGGGGGATGGTGGTCGCGCACCTGGCGTCGATCCTGTCCTCCTCCCGGCTGCGCTGAGCCGGACGTAGGACGGCTTCGGGACGGCGCGCCGACCTGCGGGGCGGCGCGCCGTCAAGCGTCCACGCGGTGATTCGGGGGCGCGCAACCCCCCTCTCCGGTCGCACGGCGAACCGTCCTCGGGGGCCACGGCGATGCCCCCGGAGGACGACGCGGGCCGGTCGGGCCGGGTGCGAACGTGGCTTCAGGGGACCGGAGTTCGGGCCCCGGGGAGGGATCACCATGAACGTCACCCGCACCGCCCGCGCCGGCCGCCGCACCGTGCGGCTCGCCGCCGTCGCACTGGCCGGCGTCACCGTCGTCGCGCTCGCCCCGACGGCGGCGACGGCCGCCGGCGGCACGGACGCACCGCCCGCCGTATCGGCCGACGCCGCCGCCCGGGTCGACCCGAGCCCCGAGCTGCGGGCCATCGTCGAACGCGGCGCCTCGACCGCCGCGTTCGGCGAGGCGCGCGAGAACGGCCGCCGGGTCTGGCGCGACGCCGCCGGGGTCGCCGACCTCGACTCGCAGCGCCCGGCCCGCGCCGACGGCCGGTTCCGGATCGGCAGCGTCACCAAGACCTTCGTCTCCACGGTCACGCTCCAGCTCGCCGACGAGGGGAAGCTCCGGCTGGACGACCCGGTCGAGCGCTACCTGCCGGGTGTCGTCCCGAACGGCGGCGTGATCACCCTGCGGCAACTGCTCAACCACACCAGCGGCTTGTACGACTACCTGTCGGACCCTCGTTTCCTCTTCGAGGACGAGGCGAGCCTGCGCAGCTACCTCGCCGACCGCCGCTGGAAGACCTGGACCCCGACCCAGCTGATCGAGGTGGGCACACAGGGGACGCCGTACTTCCCGCCCGGGCAGGGCTGGCACTACTCGAACACCAACTACGTCCTCATCGGCGAGGTGATCCGCAAGGTCACCGGGCACAACTGGCGCAGCGAGGTGGACCGGCGGATCGTCAAGCCGCTGCACCTGAACGACACCACGTTCGCGGGCGCCCGGACGGGAATCCCCGGACCGCACGCGCACGGCTACGCCAAGCTGCCGGAGGGCCCGGCCGACATCACGCTGATCAACCCGAGTTTCGGCGACGCGGCCGGCGACGGCATCTCCACCACCGCCGACCTCAACCGCTTCCACGCCGCGCTGTTCGGCGGGAGGCTGCTGTCGCCGGCCCGGCTCGCCGAGATGACGACGGCCGTCCCGGCGCCACTGATCTTCGCGCACTACGGGCTGGGCCTGATCCGGTACGACCTGTCCTGCGGCGAGGCCTGGGGCCACACCGGCGGGATACCGGGCTACAACACGCTGTGGCTCGGGGCGAAGGACGGCACCCGACAGTTCTCGCTCTCCTTCAACCTCACCCAGGGGTCCGAGACCGATGACACCTTCACCACGCTGAACGCCTTCATCGAGAAGGCGTCGTGCGGCTCGGCCGGCGCCGCCACCCCGGACGCGCGCACGGCGAACTCGCCGTTCACGCCGCTGCCTTGAGCGACCGGCCGGGCGGGGACACACGGGCGTCAAGCCCGCTGATGCCGATTAGCCATCGCGGCCACCCCCGCCGTTCGACCGGGTCCCGGGATACCGCCGATGGACTGCCGGAGGCCTCCGAGGCAATCCGCAGGACGACGCGGGGCGGGTAGGGCGGATGCGAGTCTGAGTGACACGAGGGCCCGAGGTCCGGGCCGGGGAGGGTGGATCGGCATGGCGTTCATTCAGGCTCAAGCACCGCGCAGACGTGGCCGGTTGGGAAAGCGGCTGGCGGCCGTCGCACTGGCCGGGGCGAGCGTCGTCGCACTCGCCCCGGCGGCGACGGCCGCGGCGGCGGACTCACCCGCCGGGGTCGACGCCCACAGGGGAGGCGTCGATGCCCGGGCGGAGCTGCGGGCGTTCATCGCGGACGGCTCCTCGACGGCCGCGTTCGCCGAGGTCCGACAGGACGGCCGCCGGATCTGGCAGGGCGCCGCCGGCACGTCCGACCTGGCCACCGGGCAGCCGGTCAGGCCGGACGGCCGGTTCCGGATCGGCAGCGTCACCAAGTCGTTCGTATCGACGGTCGTGCTCCAGCTGGTCGCCGAGGGCAGGCTGCGGCTGGACGACCCGGTGGAGCGCCACCTCCCGGGCCTCGTCCCGAACGGCGGCGCGATCAGCGTGCGCCAACTGCTCAATCACACCAGCGGATTGTTCGACTACCTGGAGGACCCGCAGTTCTTCTACCGGGACGAGGCAAGCCTGCGCGACTGGGTCCACGGGCCGAGCCGGTGGCAGGACTACCGGCCGGAGCAACTGGTCGCGATCGGCTTCTCGCACGCGCCGTACTTCGCGCCGGGGCAGGGCTGGAAGTACTCGAACACCAACTACGTGCTGGCCGGGATGCTGATCCGGAAGCTGACCGGGCACAGCTGGCAGAGCGAGGTCGAGCGGCGGATCGTCCGGCCGCTGCACCTCGACGACACGACCTTCCCCCGGTCCGAGACCGGCGTGCGCGGCCCGCACGCCCACGCGTACGCCAAGCTGGCGGAGGGCCCGGCGGACATCACCCGGCTGAACCCGACCGTCGCCGACGCGGCGGGCAACGGGATCTCCACGCCCGCCGACCTCAACCGCTTCCACGCCGCCCTGTTCGGCGGCAAGCTGCTGCGGCCGGCCGAGCAGGCCGAGCTGACGCGGACGGTGCCGACCGGCTCGGGGCACTCGTTCTACGGACTCGGCGTCGCCAAGGCCGACTTCGGCTGCGGCCCGCTGTGGGGCCACGACGGCGGCCTGCCGGGCTGGGGCACGCTGCTGTTCGGCACGGCGGACGGGAAGCGGCAGGTCGCACTGTCGTACAACCCGTACGAGGGCACGGACCAGTCGGGCCTCGACGAGGCCGTCGTCAACGTGGCGATCAAGACGCTGTGCGGCGCGCAGGCTCCGGCCGGCGCGGTCGCGGACGCGACGGCGGGGCTGTCGGCCCTGCGGGGCGCGGGCGCACTGGGCGCCACGCGCTGACCGGCGACCGGGCCGCCGACCGCTGGACCGTCCGCCCCGCGAGCGGCGGACGGTGCGTCAGGGGCGCACAAGATCGAAGGAGTTACTGGCGCCCGTGGACCGGAGGACGTGCTTCCCGCTGTCGGTGAGGTGGTTCACGAACGTGAGGGTGCATCGCAGGGGCCACTGGATGCTGACCGTCACCAGGTGGTCGGATTCCGGGTCCTGGCGGTAGCGCCAGGCTCCCTCCGTCACCTTCACCGCGCTCGCCGTGGAAGGGGATCCGGGATCCTCGCAAGCGGACGCCGGTATCGCGGAAGACCGGCCGAGCCGTCCGCCCTCCAGCAGCTCCAGTTGGGCATCGGTCGGCCCCTCCGCCACCCATCGGCCCGCCGGGCTCGGCGGCGGGTCGGTGGAGAGGAGGGAGGGGAGCACGAGGAAGGCGCCGAGCGCCAGGAGGAACGCCAACACGACGGCGGGGACGGCATACTGCCTTGATTTCGACACGCCGGGGAGGGTAGCAGCGTGGATCTCCGGCCCCGGAGTGCGCTCCGGGGAGGAGGTTCGACCAGCCGATCGGCAGGTGGACGAGGGGAGTTCGGCACCGGGACGATGATCGGGCCACGGTCGTCGTCATCCTGCCCACCCCCTGCGGCGGCGATGGCGGGGCAACGGCGGTGGCGGATGCGTCCGACCTGGCCGACCGGGCAGCCGGTCAGGTCGGGCGCGCGCCGCCCCGGGCGAGGGCTACTCGGGTATGCGGTGGTCGCGGTCGCGGCGGTGGGGGTCGTGGAGGGAGTCGGATCGAAGCCGGCAGACCGCGCCGACGATCGCCGCGGTGATGATGAGGGCGAGGAGACCGAGCATGGTCAGGCCGCGTGGTCGAGCTCGAACCAGACCAGCTTGCCGAGCTTTTGGGGCTCGGCGCCCCAGCGGTGGGTGAGGCCCTGGACGAGCTGGAGGCCCCGGCCGGATTCGGCGAGCCCGGCGGGGGTGCGGGGGTCGGGGAGGTCGGAGGAGTTGTCGGCGACCGAGACCCGGAGCGTGCGGTCGAGGATGAGGACGAGGACGACGGGCGAGTCCGTGCGGCCGTGACGCCAGGCGTTGACGATCAGTTCGACGAGCGCGAGTTCGGCGTCGGCGATGAGGTCGGGCCGGAAGCCGGCGAGGTTCATGACGGAACGGAGCGCCTCGCGGGAGACGGTGAGGGCGGGGGTGTTGCGGTTACACATGGGGACTCCCAGCGGTGTAGGTGGGGGCGCACCGGACGGAGGCATGAGGGTGCCAACTGCCCGGGTCGGGGAGGTTGATGACAATCCGTCCGGTGAGCGGTGCATCACAGACTGTAGAGCATCGGGCGGTACTTGTACCGCCAATGTCGAGACTTGTACCGTCAATCGCGGCTGGACTCGCACAACGCTCGCGGTGGATGCTTGGGCGCATGCCACCAACCCCAAGTGCACGAAGGCAGCGGGTCGGCATCGAGCTGCGAAAGATGCGAGATGCCGCCGGCACGACCACTGCCGAGGCCTCCACGGTCCTCGGCGTGGACCGCACGAAGATCACACTGATCGAGCAGGCCCTCTATGCGGTGACACCCGAGAGAGTCACCGCACTTGCCCGCAAGTACGGCGAGACCGACGACGGGTTCGTCTCGGCGCTTGCGACGATGGCGGGTGATCGCTCCAAGGGGTGGTGGGAGGAATACCGGGGAGTCGTGCCGCTCGGATTCCTCGACCTTGCCGAGCAGGAGTACTACGCAAGGGCTACGCAGTCCTATCAGATCTGCCACCCGCCCGGCCCCATGCAGTCCGAGCGGTACAGCAGGGCCATCTTCCGGGATGCCCAGCCGCCACTGACTCCGCGGATAGTCGAAACGCGTGTCGAACATCGCATGCGACGGGCCGAGGTCCTCATGGCGGAAGGCGCGCCGCCCTACACCGCGATCGTGCACGAGGCTGCGCTCCGCATGCAGTTCGGCGGACGCGAAGTGCTGCGTGAACAGTTGAACTGGATGCTGGAACTGTCGGAGCGTTCGCACATCACGCTTCGCGTCATCAGCTTCGACGCCGGGGGATTCAAGGGTTCCGGACAAGCCCTGATCTACATGAACGGCCCGGTCCCGCGACTCGACACCGTCCAGTACGACACTGTCGAGGGTCCGACGTTCCTGCACACAACGGAACATCTGGAGAGGTATCGCGGACTCATGAAAGTGATGACCGATCGATCGCTCTCCGTGGACGGCTCTCGCGACCTGATTTCAAAGATCAAGAAGGAGCTCTGATGGAAGAACTCTCCTGGACACGGCCGTCGTCGTGCGCTAACGCCAACAACTGCCCGGAGGTGGCCATAGCCGACGACGCCGTCTACCTACGGAGCAGTCTTCAGCCGTCCGCCATAGCCCGGCTGACCCTCTCGGAGTGGCGGGACCTCCTATCCGGGGTCCGCAACGGGGAGTTCGACGTCTGACCCTCTCCTCCCTCCCCCTCCCAATTTCCTCAAACTTCCCTGGAACCGCCCCCGTCCTGCGGACACCAGATCTGCGTGGAGTTCTCCTTGTCCAGTAAGCAGACGCAGGCCGGCGAGCGCCAGCTGTTCGCCGAGCTCTACGATCAGCACGCTCGCACGGTCTTCGCGCACGCGTACAGATCCACCGGGGACCGCGACCTCGCGGACGACATCGTCTCCCTCACCTTCCTCGAAGCCTGGCGGCTCCGCCGGAAGCTCCGCGACGAAGTCCTCCACCCCCGTGCCTGGCTGCTGGCCATCGCCACCAACGTGCTCCGCAACACCGCCCGCACCGCCCGCCGGCACCGCGACGCCATGTCCCGGCTCCCCCGCCGCGACCCGATCCCCGACTTCGCCGACGAGGTCGTCAGCCGGATCACCGACGCCAACACGGCCGCCGCCGCCGTCCGGGCACTCGACCAGCTCGGCGGCCCGGACCGCGAGGTCTTCACCCTCGTCGTCTGGGCCGGCCTCGGTTACGCCGAGACCGCCCGGGCACTCGGCATACCCGTCGGAACCGTCCGCTCCCGGCTCTCACGGGTCCGGGACAAGCTCCGCCGGATCGTCGACGCCGAGGATCCCCCCGTGCCACGCCGGAGGGCCGGCCTCGCCATCAGCCATCAGTCCGTGGGCCACCACCAGGAAAGGCGGCCATGAGCAATACGCGCACCAACCACTCCGAGTGGAACGAACACAGCGAGCGCCGTGAACTCGCCCGGCTGCTCCCCCCGCCGCCCCACCCGGAACCCTCCCCCTCCCACCTGGCCGCCCGCCGCGACGTCCTGCTCGCCGAGTTCGGCCGCCCCCGCCCCTTCTCCGCCCTCACCGCCCGCTGGCGCAGCCTGGCCGTCGTCACCGCCGTCGCCACCGCCGCCGCCATCACCGCCGCCGCCCTCGCCCCCGACACCACCACCTCGCGGGCCCCCTCGCCGCCCGCCACCGCCGCGTCCGTCGAACTCCTCGACCGGATCGCCAGGGTCGCCTACGCCCAGCCGCAGCCCCCGGCCCAGGACAACCAGTTCACGTACCTCCGGACGGTCTCCCACAGCCGCAGCCTCACCGAGGCCCCCGACGGCAGCATGGCGCGCGCCGACCTCACCACCCACACCGAGCGCTGGACCTCGGTGGACGGCACTCGGACCGGTCTCGAACGCCGCAACGGCGCCGAGACCCAGCTCCCCTACACCACCGGCTCGATGGGCTCCCGCACCTACCGCCTGCTGTCCACCATGCCGACCGACCCCGACGCCCTGCTGAAGCAGATCTACGCCAACGCCCGGCTGAACCACGGCTCCGGCTCGGCGTCGAGCACCGGGGCGGACCACGAGGCCTTCATCACCATCGGTGACCTCCTGCGCGACGTGGTCGCCCCGCCCCAGGTGAGCTCCGCGCTCTACCGCGCCGCCGCCCGCATCCCCGGAGTGGTGACCGTCGACGACTCGGTCGACGCCACCGGCCGGCACGGGGTGGCCGTGGCCCGGGTGAACGACGGCCGGCGCTTCGAGTGGATCTTCGACCCCGCGACCCTGGGGCTGCTCGGCACCCGCACCGTCCTGATCCGGGACGGAGTGTGGGGCAGCGCCGGTGACGAGGTGGACTCCACCGCCGTGCTCGCCCAGTGCATCGTCGGCGCCCTCGGCGAGGCAGCTCCCGCGGCGGCTGCGGAATCAAGCCATTGAGCCAATTCGGCCAGCCATTGTCCGGTCCTCGTCGGAACTATTGTGCGAACGGCCGATCGGGCGTTGGGTCGTGGCAGCACAGTCCTGCCACGACTCATCAGGGGAGAAGTTGACCGTGCGTTCCTCCCGCATGCTCGCCGTCGTCACCGCGGCCGCCGGCGCGCTCGCGCTGGCGGCACCGGCGGCCACGGCGGCACCCGTACCGTCCGCACCGGCGGTCGCGTCCGCCGACGCCCAGCAGTCCGCCGGTCCGGCGAAGGCAACGCCGTCCAAGCCGGTGATCGCCACCTACAAGGGCCGGAGGATCGACCTGGCCAAGGGGTGGGACGGTGCGCGCGTCTGCACCGAGGTGACGAGCGGTGCCGTCTACTGCCACGACAGCGTCGCCGAGGCCGACCAGGCCATCGCCACCATCGACCCGGTGCTCGCCCAGGCCGCCAAGGCCGCACCGGCCCCGGCCGCCGGCGTCGTGCTGTCGCCGGCCTCGCCGTCGGAGTGCGGCTCCGGCTACGCCTGCCTCTGGGAGCACTCCACCTACACCGGCGTCCTGCTGCGCTGGTCACAGCCGGGCACCAAGTACCTCTCCGACTGGTCGTTCCGCGACCAGGCCAGCGCCGCCTGCGCGTTCCGCTCCGGCGGCATGACGATCTACGACGAGCGCACCCTGCAGCCGGACCCCTCGTTCTACGTGGGCAACGGCTCCTGCTACGACCTCGGGCCCGCTCCCTACCCGTACGGCGGCTACTGGAACGACAAGGCGGACTACGTCGTCCTGTAGTCCCCTCCCCCGGCGACGCCCGAAGGCCGGCCCCCCTCCCCGGGGTACCGGCCTTCGTCGCGTTCGCCCTCCCCGCGTCACACCGCCAGTTCGGCGACGTCCTCCTTCGGCGCCTCCGGGGCCTGCGCGCCGCCCGCCTTCTTGTTCCGCAGCACCACCGCCGCCAGCAGCGCCGCCGCCAGGACGCCCGCCGCGCTCACCGTCAGGGTGGTGGACATCGCCGAGGTGAACGCCTCCCGGGCCGCGTGGGCCAGGCCCGCGTCGCCCTTGGCCCCGGCCTCGGCCAGCGCGCCGACGATCGACTGCGAGGCCTGCTCGGAGCTGCCCGCCGGCATCTTGTCCGCGTAGCCGCTCGCCAGCAGCGAGCCCAGGATCGCGATGCCGAGCGCGGTGCCCGCCTGCTGGATGGTGTCGTTCAGGGCCGAACCGACGCCCGCCTTCTCCGGCGGGATCTCCCCCATCAGCGCACCGACCGCGGCCGGCATCGCGAGGCCGGCGCCCAGGCCGAGCAGGGCCAGCGCCACCGCCGGGACGGTGAAGCCGGTGTCCGCGTCGACCGTGCTGAGCAGGACGAACGAGCCGGCCATCATCGCCATGCCGACCAGGACCAGCGGCCGGAAGCCGACCTTCGCGGTCAGACCGGCGCCCGCGCCGTTGCCGACCAGCGCGGCGACCGCCATCGGCACGAAGGCCAGGCCCGCCTTGACCGGCGAGTAGTCCAGCACGAACTGCAGGTACTGGGTGAGCACCAGCAGCAGGCCGCCGTTGCCGATCTGGACCAGGGTCAGCGAGAGCGAGCCGCCGCTGAAGTTGCGCTTGCGGAAGAGCGCCAGCGGGACCATCGGCTCCGCCACCACGTTCTGCCAGACCACGAAGCCGCCGAGCGCCACGACCGCCACCACCAGGGAGACCAGCGAGTTGCCACCGAACGCGCCGTGCTTCGGGATCTCGATGATCCACCAGATCAGCGCGGTCATGCCGACCGCCGAGAGGACCGCGCCCAGCGGGTCGGGCTTCTGCCACGGGCCCCGGGACTCGGGCATCAGGACCAGGGCGGCGGTGATCGCCAGCACCACCACCGGCACGTTGATGAAGAAGATCGAGTGCCAGGAGAAGTGGTCGATCAGCACCCCGCCGAGCACCGGGCTGCCGACCAGGCCGAGCATCGAGACCGACCCCCAGGCCGCCATCGCCTTGCCGCGCTCGTCCTCCTCGAAGACGGTGATGAGGATCGACAGGGTCGAGGGCATGATCAGCGCCCCGCCGACGCCCATCGCCACCCGGCTCGCGATGACCTCCCCGGGGTTGGTGCAGAGCGTCGCCGCCAGCGAGGCCGCCCCGAAGAGCAGCAGGCCGATGATCATGACCTTCCGCCGGCCGAACCGGTCGCCGAGGCTTCCGGAGGTCAGCAGCAGGCCCGCGAAGACCAGGATGTAGGAGTCGAGGATCCACTGCGTGTCCTGCGCGGTGGCCTTCAGGTCCTCGGTCATCGACGGCACCGCCACGGTCAGCGCCATGCTGTCGACCACCAGGACGAGCGTGCTGAGGCACAGCACGATCAGGATCCACCAGCGCCGCGGGTTACGGCCTTCCATGTTTTTTTCCCCTCCGAAGTACGACACTGCGAACGATGTTCCGTCGATGCGCACACTGTACGCATGGAGGAACAGTGTGCGCAATCCTGTTTCCTGTACGCTGCCTGCGAACGGTGTACGCAGGAATTTCGCCCCGCACCGATGCCCCCGAAGGAGGACCGGCCGATGGCCGCCAAGTCGAATCCGATCCCGTCCGTGTGGGCCCGCCCGCAGCGCGAGCCCGAACAGCCCGCGCTCAACCGGGACGCGATCGTCCGCGAGGCGATCGCCGTGCTCGACGCCGACGGGGTCGAGGCGCTCTCGATGCGCAAGCTCGGCGCCCGCCTCAACGCCGGCGCGACCTCCCTCTACCGGCACGTCGCCACCAAGGACGAGCTGATCGAACTCGCGCTGGACGAGGTCTTCGGCGAGATCCCCGTCCCGGACCCCGGCGCCTCCGACTGGCGGGCCGACATCACCGCGACCTGCCAGGCCTTCCGGGCCACCACGCTGCGCCACCGCTGGCTGGGGTCCGTCATCGGCCAGGCCGGACTCGTCTACCTGGGCCCCAACCTGGTCGCCATCTCCGAGCGGATGGCCGCGCTGTTCTCCGCCGTCGGCTTCCCGGAGCCGTCCCGGGCCATCGAGACCGTGCTCTCCTACGTCCTCGGGATGAGCACCTCGGAGGCCGCCTTCCTGACCACGGTGATGCGCAGCGGCCGAACCGAGGCCGAGTTCATCGCCGGACTGATGCCCTCCGCCCAGGAGGCGGTGGCCGGGCACGAGTTCCTCGCCGAGGCCTTCGCCGACGCCGCGGCCGACGCCGCGGCCGCCGCGGACCCGGCCACCCTGCGGAACGCGAAGTTCGACTACGGCCTGGACGTCATCCTCGACGGACTGGCGCTCCGCCTGCCCGGCCGGCAGGGCGACTCCTAGCGGACCCGGCCCGCGCAGCGCAGCCCCGGCCGATGCCGACGGTGGCGCCGTGGGTGGCGCCATGAGCGCCACCCACGGCACCGACGGCACCGGGGCCGCGAACTCCGGGTCCGCCCACGAGCGCGTGGTGGAGGTTGTCGATGTGCGGCGTGCGACCCATGGCCAGAGCATGGCACACCAGTGATGCCATGTCGAGTCTTTTTGGCACCATCAAGTGATGCCACTCGGCCAGAACGTGGCACCAGTGGCATGCCGAGGGCCCCGCCGGCACTCGCCGACGGGGCCCGAAGGAGCGGAAAACCTCAGGTCAGCCCTGACGCCACCGCGTCAGGTGGGCGTCGATCTCGCCCGCCAGCCGGGCCTTGCCCGACACATCGAGGAAGGACGCCTCCACCGCGTTCTTCGCCAGCGCGGCCACCCCGGCCTCGTCCAGGCCGAGCAGCCGGGCCGCCACCGCGTACTCGGTGTTGAGGTCGGTGCCGAACATCGGCGGGTCGTCGCTGTTGACGGTCACCAGCAGCCCGGCGTCGACCATCCGCTTGATCGGGTGGTCCTCGATCCGCTCCACCGCGCGGGTGGCGATGTTGGAGGTCGGGCAGACCTCCAGCGGGATCCGGTGCTCGCCCAGGTGGTCGAGCAGCGCCGGGTCGGCGACCGCCTGGGTGCCGTGGCCGATGCGCTCGGCGCCGAGCACCCGCAGCGCGTCCCAGACCGTCTCCGGCCCGGTGGTCTCGCCCGCGTGCGGGACGCTGCGCAGGCCGGCCGCCCGCGCCCGGTCGAAGTACGGCTTGAACTGCGGGCGCGGGACGCCGATCTCCGGACCGCCGAGGCCGAAGCTGACCAGGCCCTCGGGGGCGAGGTCGACGGCGAGCCGGGCGGTCTCCTCGGCGGCGGCCAGTCCGGCCTCGCCGGGGATGTCGAAGCACCAGCGGAGCACCACCCCGAGGTCCTTCTCGGCGCGCACCCGGGCGTCCTCGATGGCCTCCATGAAGGCGACGTCGGGGATGCCCCGGCTGACCGAGGAGTAGGGAGTGACGGTCAGCTCCGCGTAGCGGATGTTCTGCCGGGCCATGTCCTCGGCGACGCCGTAGGTCAGGGCGCGGACGTCCTCGGCGTCGCGGATCAGGTCCACCACGCTCAGGTAGACCTCGATGAAGTGCGCGAAGTCGGTGAAGGTGAAGTACTCGGCGAGGGCCTGCGGGTCGGTGGGCACCTTGGCCCCGCCCCGGTGGCGGGCGGCCAGCTCGGCGACCACGCGCGGCGAGGCCGACCCGACGTGGTGGACGTGCAGTTCCGCCTTGGGCATCGCGGCGATGAACGCCTCGATGGAGCGGTCCGCGGGGGCCGCGAGGGTCGCGGGAGCGCTGGCACTGGGGGTTCCGATCCGACTTCCGTCCGGCTGGACCACGGTGGGTGCCCTTCTTCTCTGAGGCTGAGGTCTGAGGTCTGAGGTCTGAGGTGAGGATCTACGCGCGTTTCTGGTGGTGCAGGAAAGGATAAGCAGCCCGGGCTCAGCCGCCGAGCGCGACCGCCACGGTGTGGATCAGCAGCCCGGCCAGCGCGCCGACGACCGTGCCGTTGATCCGGATGAACTGGAGGTCCCGCCCGACGTTGGCCTCGATCTTGCGCGAGGCGTCCTCGGCGTCCCAGCCCGCCACCGTCTCGGAGATCAGCGAGGTGATCTCGGTCCGGTAGGTGTCGACCAGGTACTGGGCGGCGTCCTGGAGCCAGCCGTCCACCTTGGCCTGGAGCTTCGGATCGGTGGCCAGACGCGTGCCGAAGCTGCGCACGCCCTCGCGGATGCGCCGGCGCAGCTCGCTCTCCTCGTCCTCCGCGGCGTTCAGCACCAGCGAGCGGACGGCGGCCCAGGTGGAGGCGATGAGGTCCTGCACCTCGGGCCGGGCGAGCAGTTCGCCCTTGGCCCGCTCGACCCGGGCGATGGTCTCCGGGTCGGTCTGCAGCTCGGTGGCGAAGTCGGCGAGGAACTTGTCGATCGCGCCGCGCGCCGGGTGCTCCTGGTCGTCCCGGATGTCGGTGACGAAGCGCATCAGCTCCTTGTAGACCCGCTCGCCGACCTGGTGGTCGATGAACTTCGGGGTCCAGCCCGGGGTCTTCTGGGTGACCCGCTCGACCACCTCGGCGTGGTTGTCGGTGAGCCAGTCGTGCGCCCGGACCGCGATCAGGTCGACCACCCCGTGGTGGCCGCCGTCCGCGACCACCTTGCCGAGCATCCGGCCGGCCGGCTCGGCGACCGAGGTGGCGGCGGCACGGCGGGTGACCGCCTCGGCGACGACCGCCTGCACGTCGTCGTCGCGCAGCACCGCGAGCACCCCGCGCAGCGCCGCCGAGGCCTCCTTGGTGACCCGCTCGGCGCTGCCGGGCGCGGCCAGCCACTCGCCGAGCCGCCGGGCGATGCCGAGCGCGGCGAGCCGGCCGCGCACCACGTGTCCGGAGAGGAAGTTCTCGCCGACGAAGTCGCCGAGCGAGCGGCCGAAGGCGTCCTTCTTGGTCGGGATGATCGCGGTGTGCGGGATCGGCAGGCCGAAGGGGCGGCGGAACAGCGCCGTCACCGCGAACCAGTCGGCCAGCGCGCCGACCATGCCGGCCTCGGCGGCGGCGGCCAGATAGCCCGCCCAGGCGCCGGCGCCGGCCGCCTTCGCCCAGGTGGCCAGGGCGAAGACCAGGGTCGCGAGGGCCAGCAGGCCGGTCGCGATGGTCTTCATCCGGCGGACGCCGCGTCTCTTCTCCTCGTCGGCCGCGGTGAACCGCATTCCGGGGCCGGTCCCGCTGAAGGCTTCGTCGCTCACCCCGCCAGTCTGCCCGCTGCCCGGCGCGAACGGACGGCGCGCCCGGGTAACGCGTGCCCCGCCGGTGCCGCGCCCGCCGGCGTGCAGCCCTCCCGGACCCGAGGAGGTCAGCGCGGAGGTCAGCGCGGACGCGGCGTCACGCGCCCCCGAGCACGATCCGGCGCACCCCGGCCACGCCCGTCCAGCGGGCCGGATCGGTGCACCGTCGGCCGTCCAGCAGCACCCGGACGCCCGGCAGATCGGCCGGGGCCAGCTCCCGGTACTCCGGGTGGTCCGCCTGGAGCACCGCCGCCACCACCGGCTCGCCGGCGTACGGGGGCAGGCCCAGCGCCGTCAGCTCCGCCGCCGGGTACAGCGGATCGGCCACGTACGGCCGGGCCCCGGCCGCGCGCACTGCCTCCACCAGCGGGAACACCCCCGAGTACGCGGTCTCCTTGACCCCGCCCCGGTAGGCGGCCCCGAGCACCAGCACGCCCTGCCCGGCGAGCCCGCCGTCCAGCGCGCCGTCCAGCACCCCGACCGCGTACGCCGGCATCTCCAGGTTGGCCGCCCGCGCCGCGCCGACCACCGTCGCCGAGGGGTCGTTCCACAGGTAGAGCCGCGGGTAGACCGGGATGCAGTGGCCGCCGACCGCGATGCCCGGCCGGTGCAGATGGCTGAACGGCTGCGAGTTGCAGGCGTCCGCGACCGCCGCGAAGTCCACCCCGATCCGGTCCGCGTACCGGGCGAACTGGTTGGCGAGCGCGATGTTGACGTCCCGGTAGGTGGTCTCGGCGAGCTTGGCGAACTCGGCCGCCTCGGCGGACTCCAGCTCCCAGACGCCGTTCGGCCGGCCGAGGGCGTCCAGGTCCGGACGCGGGTCGAAGTCCAGCACCGCCCGGTAGAACGCGGCGCCGCGCCGGGTGGCGGCCGGGTCGGTCCCGCCGACCAGCTTGGGGTAGCGGCGCAGGTCGGCGAAGACCCGGCCGGTGCGCACCCGCTCCGGGCTGAAGACCAGCGCGAAGTCCCGGCCGGGGACGAGGCCCGAGCCGGCCGCCAGCCGCGGTGCCCAGCGACCCCGGGTGACGCCGACCGGCAGGGTGGTCTCGTAGCTGACCAGCGTGCCCCGGCGCAGCCCGGCCGCGACGGCGTCGGTGGCGGCGTCGAGCAGGGCGAAGTCGGGGGCGCCGTCGGCGGTGGTGACCAGCGGGACGACCAGGACGACGGCCTCGGCGCCGGCGACGGCCGCCGCGGTGTCGGTGGTGGCGCAGAGCCGTCCCCCGGCGACCACCCGCTTGAGCGCCTCGTCCAGGCCGGCCTCCCGGGGGAACGGCGGCCGGCCCTGGTTGACGGCCTCGACGACCGGCGGGGCGAGGTCGGCGCCGGTCACCCGGTGGCCCTTGGCGGCGAACTGCACGGCGAGCGGCAGGCCGAGCTTGCCGAGGCCCACCACGCAGACGTCGAGCGGCCGGTCGGCGGGCGGCCGGATGACGAGCGGGGTCACCGGCCGCCCCCGTTCGCGGCGGAGCCGGACCGGGCCACCGCGTTCGCCAGCCGGCGCCAGGCCGGGTGGCGGCGCAGCCGCCGGCGCACCCGGACCGGCACCGCGCCGCGCCACAGCTGCTGCACCAGGGTGGGCGGCGGCGCGGCCGGTTCGCCCGGGGGCTCGGCCGCCTCGGCGGACGGCCCGGGCGCCGCGAGCGCCTCCTCCCCCAGCAGGAACAGCGCGTCCGCCAGTTCCGGCAGGCCGCCCCGGAAGGCCGGGTAGCCCGCGTACCGGCGCCGCACCCCGTCCGCCCCGTCCTCGGTCACCACCGGCGGCGCGCCGTGCTCCGCCTCGTACCCGATCAGCTCGCACAGCGCGCCGTACTCCCCGCGGGCGGCCAGCTCCAGCCGGACCCGGTCCGCCGCGGCGAGCCGGTGGTACACCTCGTGGGCGGCGAAGCGCCGGACGAGTTCGCCGACTCCGGCGACGACCTCCTCGCGCTGCCCCGCGTCGAGCGCCAGGAGGTCGGACCCGAGCAGCTGCGGCACCTCCCAGCCGAAGTGCCGCGCCCTGATCGCGTCCAGCTGCCCGCCGGGCGCGGCGAGTTCGGCGGCCACCCACTGAACCGCCGCGACGCCCCGGATCCGGTCCAGCGCCCCGGCCCGCTGGGTGACGTTGCCGCGGTCCTCGCGCAGCACCAGGAAGTAGTGGTCGTCGTCGGCGAGCACGGAGATCCGGCGGGCGCGCAGGCAGGCGGCGAGGGTGAAGGGCTGGTCGGAGTAGACCTTGAGCTCCTCCTTGCGGGCCAGGTTGTGCCGCCGGAGGAGGTCCAGCCGGAACAGCTTGGTGTCGGCGAGCGCCCAGGCGAGGGCCGAGTCCTCGAAGCCGACCGAGGCGCGGGTGGCGTCGAAGATGCCCTGCGGGACCAGCCGCCCGTTCACCCCGACCTGCTTGGGGATCAGCACGTCCGACTCCCAGGCGTCGGCGGCGGTCACCATCCGTTCCAGGGCCTCGTCGCCGAGCCAGTCGTCGGCGCCGAGGAAGAACACGTACCGGCCGCGGGCCAGCGCCAGGCCGCGGTTGGTCGGGGCGGCCGGGCCGCCGGAGTTGGCCTGGTGGACCACCGTGAACAGCCCGGGGTGCCGGCCCGCGTAGGCGTCGAGCAGCTCGCCGCCGCCGTCCGTGGAGCCGTCGTCGACCGCGACCACCTCCATGCGCGCGGGCCCGATGCTCTGCCGGACCAGGGAGTCCAGGCAGGCGGTCAGGTACGGC
Source organism: Kitasatospora sp. NPDC057965 (assembly GCF_042887135.1). Classification (NCBI taxonomy): domain Bacteria; kingdom Bacillati; phylum Actinomycetota; class Actinomycetes; order Kitasatosporales; family Streptomycetaceae; genus Kitasatospora; species Kitasatospora sp. NPDC057965. The sequence continues at coordinate 133,455 of NZ_JBHVPZ010000014.1, read as the reverse complement.
AGGGTGTTGTAGACCGCGATCACCACGGTCACGTCGGGTACGGTCATCGGGCGCTGCCCTCCGGTGCGCGGGTCGCCAGGACGGTGCCCGGCGCCGCGCCGCCCGTGGAACGGGACGGGCGGCGCGGCGCCGGGCGATGAAACGGTCAACTAGGCGGCGCGGCACGGGGTCACGTCCGCCACCCGCACGAGCGAGCGACACCGGACGCCCGTTCCCCGGTCGAAGGCTCAGCCGATGGCGGCCTCCGCGTACATCCGGGCGATCACGTCCTCGATGGCGGGCTCGCGCACCGAGAGGTCGACCAGCGGGTAGCGGGCGGCGACGGCCGCCACCAGCGGGGCGGCGCTCTGCTGGGCCGGGAAGGCCAGCCACTGGCGCGGGCCCTCGACCCGGACCACCCGGGCGCCGGGCACCTCGATCGGCGGCCCGGCCTCGGCCAGGTCGACGACCAGGGTCCGCTCGCTGTCGCCGACCGCGTGCAGGCCGTCGAGACCGCCGTCGTAGACGACCCGGCCGTGGTCGATCACCATGACCCGGTCGCAGAGCTGCTCGATGTCGGTGAGGTCGTGCGTGGTGAGCAGCACGGTGGTGCCGCGCTCGCGGTTGACCTCGCGCAGGAAGTCGCGCACCTTGCCCTTGCTGACCACGTCCAGGCCGATGGTCGGCTCGTCCAGGTAGAGCACGGCGGGGTCGTGCAGCAGGGCGGCGGCGAGGTCGCCGCGCATCCGCTGGCCGAGCGAGAGCTGGCGCACGGGCGTGTCGAGCAGCGCGCCGAGGTCGAGCAGTTCGACGCAGCGTTGCAGGTTGGCGCGATATCGGTGCTCGGGGATCCGGTAGAGCCGGCGGGCGAGTTCGTAGGAGTCGCGCAGCGGGAGGTCCCACCAGAGGGTGGTGCGCTGGCCGAAGACGACGCCGATCCGGCGGGCCAGCGCGACCCGTTCACGGGCCGGGTCGACGCCGGCGACGCGCAGCCGGCCGGCGGTGGGGACGAGGATGCCGGTCAGCATCTTGATGGTGGTGGACTTGCCGGCGCCGTTGGGGCCGATGTAGCCGACGCACTCGCCGGCCCGGACGGTGAAGGTCAGTCCGTCGACGGCGCGCACCTCGCGCTTCTCCCGCTTCAGCCGGCCGGCCTTGGCGCGGACGGTGAAGGTGCGGCGGACGTCGTCGAGTTCGATCAGTGTCATGGTGGTTCCCAGGTCCAGAGGGGTGGAGGGGTCAGCCGCCGGCGCCGCGGTAGGCGCGCAGTCCGATCCGCCAGGCGAGGCCGGCCGCGGCCAGGGAGAGGACGGCGGCCAGGGGCGAGGCGAACTGGAAGGCGGTCGGCAGGCCCAGCGGGTCGGGCTTGTCCAGGATCCGCAACGCGGGCAGCCAGTTGACGAAGGCCAGCGGCACGCCGAAGACGGTGCCGGCGACCAGCTCCTTGGCGAAGACGGTCGGCGGGTAGTGCAGCAGGGTGGCGCCGCCGTAGGTGAAGGAGTTCTGCAGCTCCCTGGCCTCGCCCCACCAGAACTGGAGGCTGGCGAAACCGATGAAGACCGCGCTGAAGATCAGGGTGCCGCAGACCACCAGCACGGGGACCAGCAGCACCCGGTCCCAGGTCCAGTGGGTGTCCAGCGCGGCCAGTGCCCAGGCCAGCACGGCCGCCGCCTGGAGGGGCCGGCCGAGCCGGCGCAGCGAGAACCGTTCGGCGCAGAGCTGGGCGAGCGCGGGTGCGGGCCGGACCAGCATGACGTCGAGCGTGCCGGTGCGGATCCGCTCGCCGAGGGCGTCGATGGAGCCGACGAAGAGGTTGGCCAGGCCGAGGGCGAGGGCCGAGGTGCCGTAGAGGAAGCCGAGTTCGGACAGGTTCCAGCCGCCGAGGCTGTCGGTGTGCCGGAACATCAGGATGATCACCACGAAGTCGAGGAAGGTGACCACGAGGTTGGCGCCGAGCATCATCACGAACGAGGCCCGGTAGGACATGATCGCCCTGGTCCACATGCCGGCGACGAGCCACCAGGAGCGCAGCGCCCAGGCCGTGCGGGCGGTCAGCGGCTCACGGGCGGTGCCGGGCAGCGGCTCACGGGTCATGACGGCCTGGTCAGCCACCCTGGACCACCACCTTGCGGGTCGCCAGCAGCTGGAGCAGCCGGCCGGCCGCGAGCAGCACCACGGCCCAGGCGAGCTGGAAGCCCAGCGCGCCGAGCAGTTCGGTGCCGGTGGCACGCTCCAGGAAGACGTCGGTGGGCACCTTGATCAGGGCCGCCCAGGGCAGCAGCGGGGCGAGGGTGCCGAGCCAGCCGGGGAAGAGCGCGAGCGGCAGCAGCATCCCGGAGAAGAACAGCGACACCACCATCAGCACCGACTGCACGCCCTCCGAGTCGTGCAGCCAGAAGCCGGTGAGCGAGACGAGGAAGCGCAGCCCGAAGCTGACCACCACCGCGAGCAGCGTGGCGAGCAGGAACGCCGGCCAGGTCAGCGGGTGTTCGGGCATCCGGGTGTGGAAGACCAGGGCGCCGGCGAGCGTCGGCGGCACGCCCCGGGCGAGCAGTTCGAAGCCGGCCCGGCCGAGGTCGGTGGCCAGCCACCAGCCCTGGAAGTCCACCGGCCGGTAGAGGTCGATGGCGATGTCGCCGCTGCGGAAGCGCTCCTGGACGTCGTCCTGGAAGCCGCCGCCCATGACGGCGACGGTGGCCAGCAGGGCCTGACTGACCCAGATGTAGGTGACGGCGGCGGCCTCGTCGTAGCCGCCGAGGCCGGGGCGGGCGTGCCAGAGGGCGAGGAAGGTGTAGGCGAGGATGAAGCCGAAGACGGTGTTGGTGAAGGCGCCGGCCAGGGTGGCGGCCCGATAGGTGGAGAAGCGGCGGAAGGCGCCGCGGACGACGGCGGCGTACAGGAGTAAGGCGGCCCGCGCGCCGCCGGGAGCGCCGCCGGGATCGGGGGGACGGAGCTCGGCCTGCGGTGGCCCAAGCCTCTGCATATTGTCTCCTTATCGACAAATGGCGGTACAGGGAGACCCCTGTCCGCGCGGCAGCGCATGCCGGACCGGCTCCGACCGCCTTCCCGGGGGGCCGGGACGGCGGGCGGAGCTCGAACCGGGCCTCGGCCCGAAGTGGCCGCGCTATCTGGTTTGCACCTTTCACCGTACTGCGGCGGGATCCCTCGCGCACCCGGTTTTCCCACCACCCGGACGGAGTCGCCCCGGCCCCTGATCCTCGGTCAAATAGCACATAATCTCGGCATGACCCTGAGCACCGGCCGCCGGGCCAGACGGGCCGCCCGCCGCGAGGCACGCCGCGCCCTGCCGTTCTGGCGGCGGCTGCTGCCCACCTGGCGGATCGTCCTCGGCGCCGTCCTCGCCGCGCTGCTGCTCGCCGTCGGCGCCTTCGCCGTGCTCTACGTCATCGTGCCGCTGCCCGACCCCAACGCCCAGGCGGTCGCCCAGAGCAACGTCTACCTCTACGCCGACGGCGTCACCGAGATCGCCCGCACCGGCGCCGTCAACCGCACCGACGTCACCATCGACAAGGTCCCGGTCCCCACCCGGCAGGCCGTCGTCTCCGCCGAGGACCGAACCTTCTACCAGAACCGCGGCATCGACCTGAAGGGCATGGTCCGGGCCGGCTGGAACACCCTGACCGGCCAGGGACTGCAGGGCGGCTCCACCATCACCCAGCAGTACGTCAAGAACTACTACCTCACCCAGAGCCGGACCATCGAGCGCAAGGGCCGCGAACTCCTCATCGCCCTCAAGGTCGACCAGCAGCGCGGCAAGGACGAGATCCTGGCCGGCTACCTCAACACCAGCTACTTCGGCCGCGGTGCCTACGGCATCCAGAGCGCCGCGCGCGCCTACTACGGCGTCGACGTCTCCGAACTGACCCTCCCGCAGAGCGCCTACCTCGCCGCCCTGCTCCAGGCCCCCAGCGCGTACGACGTGAAGACCGCCACCCCCGCCAACCGCGAGAAGGCCGTCGCCCGCTGGCACTACACCCTCGACGGCATGGTCCAGCTCGGCTTCCTCAGCGCCACCGAACGCTCCTCCCTCACCTTCCCCGACCCGATCGACCCGCAGCCCGCCAGCGGCCTGGCCGGCCAGGCCGGGTACCTGGTCGGCGTCGCCGACGACTACCTGGTCGGCAGCGGCATCCTCGACGGCGCCACCCTCAAGGCCGGCGGCTGGCGCATCACCACCACCTTCGACCGGACGAAGCAGGACGCCTTCGCGCACGCCGTCCACGACGAGCTCACCGAGGAACTCGACCCCACCGCCCGGCCCGACACCGACAGCGACGTCCGGGTCGCCGGCGCCTCCGTCGAACCCGCCACCGGCCGCGTCGTCGCCGTCTACGGCGGCCCCGACTACGCCGAGCAGCCCTACAACGACGCCCTGCGCCAGGACAACCAGATCGGCTCCACCTTCAAGCCCGTCGACCTCGCCGCCGGCCTCACCTCCAACCACAGCAGCGGCGACGGCCGCCCGATCACCACCGAGACCCGCTACGACGGCACCAGCGAACGCCCCGTCACCGACGGCCCCACCCCGTACGCGCCGCCCAACGAGGACGACATCGACTACGGCCCGATCAGCCTGCGCCAGGCCATGGTCAAGTCCGTCAACTCGGTGTACGCGCAGGTCGGCGTGGACGCCGGGCTCGGCCACGTCCGGGAGACCGGCATCCGGCTCGGCATCCCCGCCGACGTCCCCGGCATGGACCCGGCCAACACCTCGATGACCCTCGGCACCGCCACCCCCAGCGCCCTCGACCTGGCCGGCGTCTACGCCGCCCTCGCCAACCACGGCGAGGCCCACCGGCCCTGGGCGGTCGCCGGACTGGAACGGATCACCCCCGGCACCGGCCCCGTCGAGCCGCCGGAGCTGCCCGCGCACAACACCACCGCCGCCCTCGACCGGGGCACCGCCGACGCCGTCACCGATGTGCTGCGCGACGTCATCAGCCCGCGCGGCACCGGCTCCGCCGCCCTCGACCTCGGCCGACCCGCCGCCGGCAAGACCGGCACCACCGACGCCAACCTCTCCGCCTGGTTCGCCGGCTTCACCCCCGAACTCGCCACCACCGTCGGCCTCTTCCGGGAGAACCCGAGGACCCACGCCAAGGAACCGCTGGCCGGCACCGCCGGCTACGCCCGGATCAACGGCGGCGCCTTCCCCACCCGGATCTGGACCGCCTACATGAGCGACGCCCTGGAGGGCACCCCCGTCCAGGACTTCGAACTCGAACCCAGCGAGGGCAACGGCCGCCCCGGCACCGGTGTCCCGACCGGCGCCCCGAGTGGCACCCCCACCAACGCCCGCGCCTCAACCACCCCGACCGCCCCCTCCTCGGCCCCGGACCCGACCGGCGGCCACGGCGGCACCGTCCAGGCCCCGGCGGCACCGGCCGCACCGGCGGCCCCCGCGGCCCCGGCCGTACCCAGGCGGCCCACCACGGCCACCACGGCCGGCACCGCACCGGCACCCGACCGGACCAGCGCCGCCCCCGAGCCGTCCGCCCCCGTGGCCCCCACCGCCGCGGCCTCCGCGCCACAGGAGTCCGCACCGCCGCAGCCCACCCCCGGCACCCGGCCGACCGCCGACCGGCCCACCGCCGAACCGCCGTCCACCGCCCCCGGCAAGACCTCGGACCCGACCCGCACCCCGGCCCCGCCGATTCCGCCGGTCCCGCCGACCGGCACCGGCAAACCCCCCGCCACGCCCCAGCCGGCCACCTCGACCCCGGCCTGACAGCCCGGGCCCGGGCCCGGCTCCACCGCCTGGGGCCCGGTCCGGCGACTCAGGCCGCCAGCTCGCGCTCCAGCGGCGTACGGAACCGCGGCGTCACCCGGACCGCTCCCAGCCACCCCGCCAACCGCTCCGCCTCCACCGCGACCGCCGCCCGCGCCTCGGCCCCCGCGTCCTCGAACAGCCGCCACACCACCTCGCCGTCCGCCCGCTGCGCCCAGCCGCCGACCACCCGGCCGCACCACCACACCGTCGGCCCCGCGTTCCCCGCCCGGTCGAACAGCGCCGGCACGTCCTCGGGCCGCAGGTACCAGTCACGGCCCCGCCAGCCCATCACCGCCGGATCCAGCGCCGGCAGCAACGCCGCCCACGGCTCCGGCTCCGCCACCGGCCCCTCGTCCCCCGGCAGCACCAGGCCCGCCGCACCACCCGCCGTCGTCACCTCCACCGCGCCCACGTCGGCCAGCGCCTTGCGCACGTCCCCCAGCGTCCAGCCGGTCCACCACTTCACGTCCTCGACGCCGCCCGGCCCGTACCGCGCCAGCCAGCGCCGCACCACCTCCGCCTTGGCCTCCCGCGCCGGCACCTCCGGCCACGGCGCCACCGGCGCCCACGGATAGCTGCTGCTCAGCCACGACCCGCGCGGCCGGCACCGCCGGACGTGCCCGTCCGAGGCCAGCAGCCGCAGCAGCCGGCTCCCCACGCTCTGCTTCGCCTCGTACGGCTTGCCCGCCGACATCAGCATCGTCTCGCGCAGCGCCGGCACGTCCGCGCCCAGCTCGGCCGTGGTCGCCTCGCCGCGCACCGCCAGCGCCGCCAGCACCGCCCGCTGGGTCTCGTCCAGCCGCGCCTCGTCCCACCCCTCGGCGAAGTCCGCGAGGTGCTTCAGCAGCGTCGCCCGCTCCTTGGCCGCGATCTGCCGCGCCGCCGCCGCGCTCACGTACGGCGCGAACTCCTCGGTCACCGCGAAGATCGTCCGCCGCATCGACAGCAGCTTCACCAGCGAGACCTCGTCGTACAGGGCCCGTTCCACCTCGGCCGCCGACGGCTCGCGCAGCCGCGCGCACGCCGACAGGTACACCGTCGCGGCATCGGTGGCGTGCAGCCCGACGACCGCGTCGGCCACCTCCTCCACCCGCGCCGCCCGCCCGGCGGGCGCCAGCAGCAACCGCCGCCCCAACCGCGCCCGCCGCTGCCCGTCGTCGACCTGGACCGCCCCGTTGCTCACCATGGGCGGATCCTAGGGGCTGCTCAGGTGTTCGGCGACAGGATGAAGAGCGGCAACACCCGCCGCTGCGGCACCTCGCCGATCGCGTCCAGCGCCGCGCGGATCTCCCGCAGATGGCCGACGGTCAGCTGCAACGGGACCTCGTGCGGCTGGTAGGTGTACCGGATCGGGTAGTCCACCCCCGGCTTCACGCTCATCTCGATGTGGCAGCCGAGCACATGGGTGACCGTCCGGGCCTCGCAGAAGTCGATCAGCCTGCGGATCGACCGGCCGAACGCCGCCCAGTCCTGGATGTAGAGCCGCCCCGGGTACACCGTGTCTCCGGTGAGCAGGAACCCCGTCCACGGGTCGTGGAAGGTCACCGCCGCCTCGTGGTGCCCCGGCGTCGCCAGGCACTCCAGCACCCGGCCCCCGAGGTCCACCCGGGCCACGGCGTCGGCGTCCCGGTCGAACCCGAAGAACGCCCAGGCCGTGGTCCGGTCCGCGGGCACCACCCGGGTGTCCGGCCGGTCCGCGAACTGCCCGTCCCCCGCGACGTGGTCCCCGTGCCCGTGGGTGTGCAGCACCAGCAGCTCGTACCCGTCCCTCGGGTTGCGCTCCAGCCAGTCCGCGACGAGCCCGTCGACGGTCTCCCGCAGCGGGAAGTACTCCGCGGAGGCGGTGGCCCCGGTGTCGATCAGCACCGCCCGCTCGTTGCCGAACAGCAGGAACAGGAACGGCGCCTCGTAGTTCACCGCCATGTTCTGCCGCAGCACGAAGGTGTGCTCGTCGTACTCGTGCACCTGGATGTCCGGATCGGTGTTGTGCTTCGCCGACTCCGACCCGTGGATCCACCGCACGTCCAGTCCCCGCACCCGCGGAGCCGTGCCACCGAAATCGATCGGCGAAGTCCCCATGCCGTCCCCCGTCCCGCTGCCCGGACCATCCCGTCCGGCGACGCTACCACCACGCCGGGACGGACCTGCGGAAAGGCCGGTGGGCCGCCGCGCCCACGGCACGGCGGCCCACCGGGGAGAACCGCTCGGCGACTACAGGTACAGCCCGGTCGAGCCCTCGGTGTCGCCGAAGCGCATCGCGGCGACGGCGTGCAGGTCGCGCTCGCGCAGCAGGACGTAGGTGGCGCCGCGGACCTCGACCTCCAGCTTGTCCTCGGGGTCGTAGAGCACCCGGTCACCGGGCTCCACGGAGCGCACGCTCTGGCCGACGGCGACCGCCTCGGCCCAGGCGCAGCGCTTGGAGATCTCCGCGGTCGCCGGGATCAGGATGCCGCCGGTGGAGCGGCGCTCGCCCTCGCCGGCCTCGGTCTTCACCAGCACGCGGTCGTGCAGCATCTTGATCGGCAGCTTCTCGCCGAGCCGGTCGTGACGCGGCGCGTCGCCCGCGCCGGGCAGGGACTGCTGGGTCGGTTCGTCGTTCGTACTCACGACCCCGAAGGTACCGCTCCCGGGCGCGGCGTGTGACGCCAGCCCGGTGCCGCGGGCGGACCGGCGGACCGGCGCGGGCCGGGCAGCGGCTGCCCGGCCCGGGAGGTGCGGTCGTGACTCAGCGCTTGCGGCGCCTGCGCGCCGAGGCGACCAGCAGCACCAGGCCGACGCCGACCAGCGCGGCCGGGACGATCCGCTCCTTGCGCGGCTGCCCCTTCTCGTCCACGAACTGCGCGCGGGCCTGCTCCACCAGACCGCTCGCGGCCACGTACGCCCGGCCGGCCTTCTCCTCGACGGCGGCCACGGCCTTCGCCTTGACCTGGGCGGAGATGGTGGTCGGGTGCACGCGCACGGCGAGCTCGTCCAGCGTCGCCGCCAGCTGGGTGCGGGTCCGGGAGATGTCCGCCTCGATCTGGGCGGTCGTCCGCGCCGACTTGTCCGTACTGCTCGCCTCGCCCACTCGGGCCACCCCATTCACGATGTTCGTCCTGTGCGACTGACCCAGTGTGTCAGCTGCCACGCGGGGCCGCGCGGCCCCACCCACCATCGGAGGTAAGTTTGCCGTGGTACGACCGCCCGTCCAGCACCAGGAGAAACCCCGTGAGTGAGCGTCTCCAGCCCGGTGACACCGCGCCCGCCTTCACCCTGCCCGACGCCGACGGCAACGAGGTGTCCCTCGCCGGCCACCTCGGCCGCAAGGTGATCGTCTACTTCTACCCGGCCGCGCTCACCCCCGGCTGCACCAAGCAGGCCTGCGACTTCACCGACAACCTGGAGGTCTTCTCCGGCGCCGGGTACGACGTCATCGGCATCTCGCCGGACAAGCCGGAGAAGCTCGGCAAGTTCCGCGAGGCCGAGGACCTCAAGGTCACCCTGCTCTCCGACCCGGAGAAGAAGGTGCTGGAGGCCTACGGCGCGTTCGGCGAGAAGAAGCTGTACGGCAAGACCGTCACCGGCGTGATCCGCTCCACCGTGATCGTGGACGAGCAGGGCAAGGTCGAGCACGCGCTGTACAACGTCAAGGCGACCGGCCACGTGGCCAAGCTGCTGCGCGACCTCAAGGTCGAGGCGGCCTGACGCGCCGTCCGGACACGGCGGCGGCGCGTGACACTTCGTCACCGCCGTGTCCCGGTGCTGTCCGCGCTCTGCCCGGAACCTGTCGGAGGGACCCCGGCGCCCCCTAGCGTTCTGTTCCACCGGGCACCAGCGGCCCGGGCCCGTCCTTGTCAGGGGAGCAGAGCCGTGCAGAGTGCCAGATCCGTGTCCACCGCCCGTGTCGCCGTCGCCGGCGCGATCGTCGCGGCGCTCGCGCTGACGGCCTGCGGGCCGGAGAACGACGACACCGCCGCACCGCCGCCGGCCACCGCGACGGCGCAACCGACCGCTCAGCCGACTGCCACCGCGACCGCGACCGCTCAGCCGACCACGACCGCGACCACGACCACTCAGCCGACCACGACCGCCAAGCCCTCCTCCCCGGCCCCGGCCGGCAAGCGGCAGGTGGTCGGGCCCATGACGGCCGGCGGGCTGGCCAAGACCATCGGCCAGGACGCGGTCTCCGACGTCGCCGTCGACCCGGGCGAGATGCGCGACAACATGCACATGGTGCTCGCGAACTACGACCGCCCCGGGCAGACCTCCGGCCGCCGGATCCTGCTGATCGCCGTCGACAACATCCCCGAGGACCCGGCCAAGCGCCGCGAGCACCTCTGGCGCGGCATGATCGACTACGCCCTGCAGAACGGTTCGACCGGCACCCCGACCACCGCAACCCCGTTCGCCGCCGGACCGCTGGGCGGCTCGCTGGAGTGCCTGAAGCTGCCGGAGGCGCCCACCACCGACGTCGTCTGCGGCTGGTCCGACGCCTCCACCGCCGGCGTCGCGCTGTTCCCGAGGACCACTCCGGCCGAGGCGGCCGCCCTGTTCGCCAAGATGCGCGGCGACATCGAGAAGTAGGCCCGCGACGGAACCGGAAGAGCAGCGGTGGCGGCGCACCCCCCGACCGGGTGCACCGCCACCGCCGTCTCTCACCTCAGGCGACCGCTGTCATCAGCAGGCGCCGAGGTCGCTCCAGACACCCCAAGAGCCGCTGGCGCTCGGGTCGTCGCCCTTGGTCCACCACTTGTTCTGGTAGTAGTGGCCCTTCCAGGAGACCTTGGTCGGGGTGGCGTAGGTGGTGCCCGCGTCCCAGCTCGGCGCACCCGCGCAACCGGCCGGCGTGGTCGGCGGCGTCGTGGGCGGAGTGGTGGGCGGAGTGGTGGGCGGCGTCGTGGGAGGCGTCGTCGGCGGGGTGGTCGGCGGAGTGGTGGGCGGGGTCGTACCGCCGTCCACCGCACCGCGGGTCAGGTCGCCCTTGAGGCCGTACAGCGTGCCGCCCACGTTGACCGTCCAGTTGGACGGGGTCGACACCGGCAGGTAGTAGACGAAGTCCATGTCGATCGACGCGCCCGGCGCGAGCGACTGCCAGCCCGGCAGCTTCACCGAGACCCGGTTGTAGGTGCCCTTGAGGCCGCCCACGTTGCCGGTGCCGGTGTGGTCCTGCCGGATGACGGTCAGGCCGAAGCCGGACTGGTCCTTGGCGTTGCCCGGGGCCGAGTTGCTGTAGTCGAACTGGAACTCGGTGCCGCCCGGCAGGGTCGTCGTCGAGTTGTTGACGATGTGGATCTTCGGGTTGATCGGGTAGTTCGAGTCACCCAGCGCGAAGTTGGTGAACGACACGTCGATCGGCAGGGTCTGCTGCGGCAGCGCGATCGTCGAGCGGGTCGCGCCGTACGGCGAGGAGGCCTTGAACTTGTCGTACATCAGCGAGGTCAGCGTGTCGCCGGGCACGTACTGGCCCTTGCCGCCGTTGGCGGTGGCGTCCCACTTGTAGTCGCCCGCGAGCTCCCAGATCATCGTGCCGCCGGCACCCTGGTTGACGATGTAGTCGGCCTTGGCGGCGATCGACTGCTCGTCCTCGGTGGACAGGTAGACCTTCTTGCTGTCGTTCCACAGCCACGGCGCCACCAGGGTGGAGCTGTAGTTGCGGACGTAGCTGCCCTGCAGGGCGGTGTCGGTCACGCCGTACTTGGAGAGGTAGTCGGGCACGATGCCCTTCTCCAGGTTCTTGGCGTGCCACATCGGGTTCGACCCGGCCGGGGACTCCTTGCCCGCGTCGTCCTTGTCGTTCCAGATGTTGTCGATGCCGACCGCGCCGTCACCGCACGCGGTCAGGCCGGAGCCGACCGGGCAGGTGGTCGCGGCAGCGGTGCCCCAGAGGCCGTTGGTGCCGCCCTGGACGTTCTTGAAGCCGCGGGTGTAGTACGGCAGGCCGACGTTGATCCGGCCGGCCGGCATCGCACCGCGGAAGTAGTGGTACGACCAGTCGGCGTTCAGGTAGCCGATGCCGCCGTACTGGCCGGTGCCGTAGACGTTGGCCGCCGCCAGCTCGCCGTCCTTGCCGTCGTCGAACAGCGCGGCGTTCGGACCGACGTACTTGTTCCAGGACCCGTGCAGGTCGTACGACATGATGTCGACGTAGTCCAGGTACTGCGCGATCTGGAACGTCTCCATGCCGCGCAGCAGGTAGCCGGAGGACGGAGCTGCGACCGAGAGCAGGTAGTGCTTGCCGTCGGCGGCGCCGGCCCGGTCCAGCTTCTCGCGCAGCGTCTTCATCAGCGCCGCGTAGCCCTTGGCCAGCGAGGCGCGCTTGCCGTTGGCGAGCTGCCAGTCCAGCGGGTTGCCGGCGTCCTTCATCGAGGTCGGGTACTCGTAGTCGACGTCGACGCCGTTGAAGCCGTACTTCTTGATGAAGTCGACGGCCGAGTTGGCGAAGGTGTCGATGCCCGCCTGGTTGACGCTGCCGTCCGGGTTGACGGTCATCGAGTAGAAGCCGCCGGAGTTGACGCGCTTGCCGTCGTCCCCGAAGTACCCACCGGTCTCGGTCCAACCGCCCACCGAGATCATCGTCTTGACGTTCGGGTACTGCTTCTTGTACTTCGTCAGCAGATTGAAGTGCCCCTTGTAGGGCAGCGACGGGTCGAGCTCGGCGCCCGGCACCCCGGGGAAGGACATCCCGGTGGCCGCATTCTTCTCGTTGTCCGTGCCGACCGACAGCTTGTTGTCGGAACCGACGTGGGCGAACGCGTAGTTGAGGTGGGTGACCTTGTCCCACGGGATGTCGCTGACCAGGTACGGCTTGGTGCCGTCCTGGCCGGTGCGCCAGCTCGTGAAGTAGCCGATGATGCGGCGCTGGTGGTCCGCGCCCATCTTCTCGCGGCCGTTGGTGTCGTAGACGCTGCAGTACGGGACGTCGACACCGGGCGTGGTGTAGAGGCCGTCGGGCCGACACGCGGCGTTGTCGACGGTGGCGGACGCCTGGGAGGGCGCCGCACCCAGCGTGGCCACCAGCAGGCCGGCCATCGCGGCACCCGCCAGCGCGGCCAGGCCGGCGCGGGCCGCCGGGCTCGTGGAACGACGGGCAGCGGTGGGACGCCGCTCCGCCGTGGATCGGATCAACACTCGGTCCTCCGGGCAGAGTGCCGGCGCGTGCCTGTGGGGGAGCACGCACGTGGGGGAAAGCAGATTGGCGCCGAAGCTATGTGGTCTGAACCACATAGGTCAATAGGTCTGGACCAATTGGTAATCATTTCCCCAACATCCCCGGTCGAACGGCCACCGGCCGGCACCGCCCTGACACCCCACCAACCCCACCCGCCCCACCCGCCCCACCTCCCTCCGGCCACCCCGTGACCGAACGCCCCGCCACTCGTTCACCCCCACGGGGACGGGGCCCGCACGCGCCCGGAGGGGGAACGCCATGGCCGTCGAATACACCCGCGAACTGCTCGCGCACGTCGCGTCGACCGCCGCGTCGCTCGACGAGATGCTGATCGCGCTCGGCAAGGAGCCGGACACCGACCGCCGCAAGTACCTGCGCCGCAAGCTGACCGCGTTCGGCGTCGACACCTCCCACTTCCGCCCGACCGGGAGCGTCTACACCCGCGAGCTCCTCCAGGAGGCCGTCGACGCCTCGCACAGCGTCGCCGGCGTGGTGCGCCACCTGCGTCTGCGGCAGGCCGGCGGCACGCAGGCCCACATCGGGCGCCGGATCAAGGCTCTCGGCATCGACACCTCGCACTTCACCGGGCAGGCCCACAACCGCGGCAAGCGTTCGGCGCGACGGCTCTCCCCCGAGGACGTCCTGGTCCAGCGCCCGCCGGACGCGAAGCGGCTGCCCGGCTCCCGCATCCGCCTGGCGCTGGCCGAACTGGGCCGGCCGGAACTGTGCGCGGGCTGCGGCACCGGGCCCGAGTGGCGGGGCCGCCCGCTCACCCTGGAGGTGGATCACGTCAACGGAGACTGGTCCGACAACCGCCCGGACAACCTCCGACTGCTCTGCCCGAACTGTCATGCCGTCACGGACACCTACTGCGGACGGAACAAGAACCGCCGGACGGAGTCCGCCGGCCATGCCCGCCGAGGCCGCCCGACGAGCCGGAATGACGGTGTCCCCGCACCCCGCGAGCGCCTAGACTGAAGGCCTTGCGGCCTTGGCGAAAGGGCAGCCGCGCGGGTTTTAGGTGCCCGTGGGAGAAATCCCGTGAGGGTTCGAATCCCTCAGGCCGCACCAGCCTTAAAATCGAAGGCCCGCCCCGGAGTGATCTCCGGGGCGGGCCTTCGTGTCGGCCGGGGGTCAGCCGATCAGGTCCTTCACCACCGGGGCGAGGGCGCGGAAGGCCTGGCCGCGGTGGCTGATGGCGTTCTTCTCCGCGGGGGTGAGTTCGGCGCACGTGCGGGTCCCGCCGAGGGGCTGGAGGATCGGGTCGTAGCCGAAGCCGCCGTCGCCCGCCGGGGCGGTGCGCAGGGTGCCGAGGAGGCGGCCCTCGACGACGCGCTCGGTGCCGTCGGGGAGCGCGAGGGCGGCGGCGCAGAAGAAGTGGGCGCCGCGGTGCTCGGCGGCGATGTCGGAGAGCTGGGCGAGCAGGAGGTCGAGGTTGGCGCGGTCGTCGCCGTGCTTGCCGGACCAGCGCGCGGAGAAGATGCCCGGGGCGCCGTTCAGCACGTCCACGCACAGGCCGGAGTCGTCGGCGACGGCCGGCAGGCCGGTGGCGCGGGCCAGGGCGTGTGCCTTGAGCAGGGCGTTCTCGGCGAAGGTGACGCCGGTCTCGGGGACGTCGGGGATCTCCGGGTAGGCGTCGGCCCCGACCAGTTCGACGTCCAGGCCGGCGTCGCCGAGGATGTCACGCAGTTCGGCGACCTTGTGCTGGTTACGGGTGGCGAGGATGAGTCGAGTGGTCATGGATCCACCCTAAACCGAGCAAACCGCGCGATCCGGCGCCGTCCCGGGTGAAGCCGTGTCAGCCGGTGCAGACCTTGGTGAGGTTCGAGGCGGCGTCACCCAGCGGCTTGAAGTCCGGCACCTGCTTGTTGTTGACCGCCTGCTGGACCTTGTCGACCTGGGTGCCGAGGTCGGTGATGGCCTGGGCGACGTCGGTGTCCTTGGAGTTCTTGCCCAGCTGGTCGAGGTCGTTCTTCAGCTTCTGCAGCGCCTCGCCGGCGGCGGCCGCGTCGTTGCTCGCGTTGTTGTAGGCGCTGCTGACCTCGTTGATGTCGCCGGTGATCTTCACGGCGGTGTTCCCGCAGTCGATCGCCTTCTGGGCGGCGGAGCAACTGACCGCGCTGAGCGGGAGGATGGCGATCAGGCCGGCCACGGCGAGCATGGTGGGGCGGGCGATGCTCTGGGGCATCCGGTCCTCCTCGGTGCGCGGGTATCCGGAAGGGAAGGACGCGCGCTGAGGGGTGCGCGGTTCCCGCAACGGGTGCTGCCGGAACCGTACGGGCTCCGGACCCGGCCTGTACAGCGGCCTGGCCCGGAGCCCGGGGATTTCCGGAAACCGAAGCGGAACCGGTACCTCAGGGGGTAAAGGGCGTGCCCCCGGCGTCAGCCCTCCAGCTCACCGAGGACCTTGCGCTGGACCTCGTCGAGCTCGGCGCAGCCGAGGGTGCCGAGGTCGAGCAGCTGGTCGAGCAGCGCGCGGTCGAAGGGCGCGCCCTCGGCGGTGCCCTGGACCTCGACGAAGCGGCCGTCGGAGGTGCAGACGATGTTCATGTCGGTCTCGGCGCGGACGTCCTCCTCGTACTGGAGGTCGAGCATCGGGACGCCGTCGATGATGCCGACGCTGACGGCGCTGACGCCGCCGGTGATCGGCTTGCCCTTGGCGCGCAGCAGCTTGCGCTCGCGGGCCCAGCTGACGGCGTCGACGAGCGCGACGTAGGCGCCGGTGATGGCGGCGGTGCGGGTGCCGCCGTCGGCCTGGAGGACGTCGCAGTCGAGGACGATGGTGTTCTCGGCGAGCGCGCGGTGGTCGACCACGGCGCGCAGCGAGCGGCCGATGAGCCGGCTGATCTCGTGGGTGCGGCCGCCGAGCCGGCCCTTGACGGATTCGCGGTCGCCGCGGGTGTTGGTGGCCCGCGGGAGCATGGAGTACTCGGCGGTGACCCAGCCCTCGCCGCTGCCCTTGCGCCAGCGCGGGACGCCCTCGGTGACGCTGGCGGTGCACAGCACCTTGGTGTCGCCGTAGGAGATGAGGACGGAGCCTTCGGCGTGCTTGCTCCAGCCCCGTTCGATGGTGACGGGGCGGAGCTGGTCGGGGGTGCGGCCGTCGATGCGTGACATAGGCACCGAGCGTAGTCGGTTTCGGCCGGTGCTCCGGGTACGCCCCGAGGCGTCCCGAGGCGTCCGGGTCTGCCCGGACGTACCGCTCCCGGTGCCCGGACGTACCGCGGCCCGCCGCCCCGGTGGGGTCGGCGGGCCGCGGGAGCGAGCCTGGTGGGCTCAGCTCACATCATGTCCTCGATGTCGGCGGCGATCGGGTCGGCGTCGGTGCCGATGACGACCTGGATCGCGGTGCCCATCTTCACGACGCCGTGGGCGCCGGCGGCCTTCAGCGCGGCCTCGTTGACCAGGGAGGCGTCCTTGACCTCGGTGCGCAGGCGGGTGATGCAGCCCTCGACCTCTTCGATGTTGTCGATGCCGCCCAGACCGGCGACGATCTTCTCAGCCTTGCTGGCCATTGCTTTCTCCCTCTGTCTCGGCCCGTCGGCTGCTCTGCCGGGTGCCGTCCTGCGCGGTGACCTCGGTCGCGGTGACGCGGGGTCAGTGGTCGGTCGTGCCGTGGCGTGCTGCCGGAGCAGCGCGACCAGCATGACCCGAGCCGAACCGATATGCCACGTTAGTCCACTTTTGGCCCATTTCGGCGCGCATCCCCCGGACCGACGTCCGAGGATGACGAGCAGTGGGGCCGTCTCCCGGCGCGCGGCCTGCGTCCCAAAAGTGGTCTACACCAATATATGTGTACTCCGATGAACGCAGGAAGGGCCCCGGGTGTTCCCGGCCCCGCCCCCGGGCCCCGGCAGGGCCCGTCGGCCGGCCACCGCACCCGGAGGGCGAATGATGAGTTCGGCAGGCGCCACGGCACCGCAGGCGACGTGGTGGCACACCTTCTACGGCGGCCTCCAGAAGATGGGCCGCTCGCTCCAGCTGCCGGTGGCGGTGCTCCCCGCCGCCGGCATCCTCAACCGGCTCGGACAGCCCGACGTCTTCGGCAAGGACGGGCTGGGCTGGGACAACGTGGCCAAGGTGTTCGCGGCGGCCGGCGGCGCGCTGCTGGACTCCTCGTTCGGCCTGCCCATCCTGTTCTGCATCGGCGTCGCGATCGGCATGGCGAAGAAGGCCGACGGGTCGACGGCGCTGGCCGCGGTGGTCGGGTTCCTCGTCTACTACCGGGTGCTGCACGCCTTCCCGGAGCACTGCAAGCCGCCGACCGTCCTGGTGAGCGACCAGTGCGTGGACTACACCTCGGCGAAGGCGGCGGCCGCGACGTACCAGAACCCCGGCGTGCTGGGCGGCATCCTGCTCGGCCTGATGTCGGCCTGGCTCTGGGTACGGTTCCACCGCACCAAACTGGTCGACTGGCTGGGCTTCTTCAACGGCCGCCGCCTGGTGCCGATGATCACCGCGCTGGTCGGCATGCTGCTGGCCGTCGTGGCGGTCTGGGTCTGGCCGCCGATCGGCCGCGGACTGAACTCCTTCAGCCAGACCCTCGCCGACCTGGGCGCGGGCGGTGCGGGAATCTTCGGCGTGGCCAACCGGGCCCTGCTGCTGATCGGCATGCACCAGCTGCTGAACACCTTCGTCTGGTTCCAGTTCGGCGAGTACACCAAGCCCGACGGCATGATCGTGCACGGCGACATCCCGCGCTTCCTGGCGGGCGACCCGACCGCCGGACAGTTCCAGTCGGGCTTCTTCCCGATCATGATGTTCGCGCTGCCGGCCGCCGCGCTGGCGATCGCCCACTCGGCGAAGCCGCACCGGCGCAAGGAGATCTACGGCCTGATGCTCTCGGTCGGCCTGACCTCCTTCGTGACCGGCGTCACCGAGCCGATCGAGTACTCCTTCGCCTACATCGCCCCGGCGCTGTACGCCGTGCACGCGCTGCTGACCGGCGCGTCGATGGCCGTCACCTGGGGGCTGGGGGTGCACGACGGCTTCAGCTTCTCGGCCGGCCTGATCGACTACGTGATCAACTGGGGCCTGGCCACCAAGCCGTGGCTGATCATTCCCATCGGCCTCGGCTTCGCCGCCGTGTACTACGCCCTCTTCCGCTTCATCATCGTGAAATTCAACCTGAAAACGCCGGGACGCGAGGACGAGAGCGAGGTCGAGGACGTGACCAAGGCATAAACCGAGCGTCACCGCGTCGAATCCGAAAAGGCCCCCGGACCGCCCGTCCGGGGGCCTTCGCCATATCCGGGCCGGGCCGATGGTCCCGGTGCGAACGCCCACCGACGCTGCCCGGACGGGCAGTCGGTGACGAGCCGGTGACCTGCCGTGGAGCGTCCGGCCGCCCCGGCTTTTTGTTGCGCAAATAGCCAAAATGCCAATCACGGCGGGTAATCAAGATCGTTGATCCGCAAGTAGGTTTCGATTTCATAGCGCTTCTCAGCTGCGGCGCTTTCAAGGGTTCCGCCCCTCCTCCACCCGTGCTACAAAACTGGTCTACACCACGTGTGGTGTAGACCAGTTCGCGGTTCGGCCCCCTGTGCACCCTCTCCCGACCGACCCGCCCTTGCCGTTAGGAACCCACCCCCATGAGTCAGTCTGCGCAGGCACCGGCGCCCGCCACGGCTCCGGCCACACCCAGCCCCACCAAGAAGTTCGGCCAGAACCTGCTCCAGGGTCTGCAGAAGATCGGCCGCAGCCTCCAGCTGCCCATCGCCGTTCTCCCCGCCGCCGGCCTGCTGATGCGTCTGGGCCAGGACGACGTCTTCGGCAAGGACGGCCTCGGCTGGAACAAGGTGGCCGCGGTCTTCGCCACCGCGGGCAACGGCGTCTTCGACAACCTGCCGCTGCTCTTCGCGGTCGGCATCGCCATCGGCTTCGCCAAGAAGGCCGACGGCTCGACCGCCCTCGCCGCGCTGGTCGGCTTCCTGGTCTACAAGAACGTGCTGACCGCGTTCCCGATCACCGAGGGCCACATCGCCGACGGCAAGTGGGTCCCCGCGACCTACCAGAACCCCGGCGTCCTCGGCGGTATCGTGATCGGCCTGCTCAGCGCCGTGCTGTGGCAGAAGTACCACCGCACCAAGCTGGTCGACTGGCTCGGCTTCTTCAACGGCCGCCGCCTCGTCCCGATCATCATGGCCTTCGTCGGCACCGCCGTCGGTGTCGTGTTCGCCCTGACCTGGGGCCCCATCGGTGACGCGATCAAGAGCCTGAACGACACCCTGATCGGGGCCGGCGCGTTCGGCGCCGGCGCGTTCGGCCTGGTCAACCGCGGTCTGCTGCCGGTCGGCATGCACCAGTTCGTGAACTCCTACGCCTGGTTCCAGACCGGTGACTTCACCAAGGCCGACGGCACCGTCGTGCACGGCGACCTGACCCGGTTCTTCGCCGGTGACCCGACCGCCGGACAGTTCATGTCGGGCTTCTTCCCGATCATGATGTTCGCCCTGCCGGCCGCCGCCTTCGCCATCGCCCACACCGCCAAGCCGCACCGCCGCAAGGCCGTCACCGGCATGATGCTGTCGCTGGCGCTGACCTCCTTCGTGACCGGTGTCACCGAGCCGATCGAGTTCTCCTTCGTCTTCATCGCCCCGCTGCTGTACGTGATCCACGCCCTCCTCACCGCCGTCTCGATGGCCGTGACCTGGGCGCTCGGCGTGCACGACGGCTTCACCTTCTCCGGCGGCCTGATCGACTACCTGCTCGCCTGGAGCAAGGCCACCGACCCGTGGATGATCATCCCGCTGGGCCTGGCGTTCGCCGCGCTGTACTACTTCCTGTTCCGCTTCGCGATCGTGAAGTTCGACCTCAAGACCCCCGGTCGCGAGGACGACGACGAGATCGAGGACGTCACCAAGGCCTGACGCCCGCACCACCCGCAAGCCGCTCACGGCCCCGCCCCGCCACCCGCTCCCCGGGTGGCGGGGCGGGGCCGTTCGCGTGCCCGGCCGAGGCGGTCCGCGGGCCCGCGACCGGCTCCCCGGGTGTCCACCGCGGCAGCCGCCCGCTGAGACGGTGGTTGACGGATCCACGGACCCGCTGGTCAACTGAAGCGGTGAACGCCCCCCGTCCGCTGGTGACCCGCAGCCACATCGACTTCGGTCGCGTGTGGTCCGCGGCGTGTCGCGGCTGACCCGAGCGTTCCCCCCGCCGCCGCCCGGCTGACGTCCCCGCCGCGCCCCGGCCCCCGCACCACCCCGTCACCCGCGCCCGCCCGCACCCCGGGCGGGCCGGCCCGTGCCCGCGCACACCCGCCCGCCCCGTCCCCGGGACCGTCCCCAGGACCGCGGGCCGCTCCGCGACCACCGCACGCCCCGCTTCCGTCCCAGGAAAGTCAAGGCCGCCCATGCCCCGCCAGCTGCACCTTTCCGCCGCCCTCGACAGCCCCGGCCACGTCGACGCCGCGCACTTCACCGCCCTCGCCCGGCTCGCCGAACGGGCCGCCCTCGACTTCGTCACCCTCGACGACTCCTACGCCCCCGAACCGCGGCGGCTCGACGCGCTCGCCACCTTCGCCCGGCTCGCCCCGGTCACCCAAGGCCTCGGCCTGGTCCCGACCGTCACCACCACCCACACCGAGCCGTTCCACACCTCCATCTCGGTCAACACCCTGGACTGGGTCAGCGAGGGCCGGGCCGGCTGGCTGGTCGGCGTCTCCGACACCGAGGCCGAGGCCAGGGCCTTCGGCCGCAAGGGCACCGCCCCGGCCGACGAGCTCTGGGCCGAGGCCGCCGACGCCGCCGAGGTCGCCACCCGGCTCTGGGACAGCTGGGAGGACGACGCCGAGATCCGGGACACCGCCACCGGCCGGTTCGTCGACCGCGCCAAGCTCCACCACATCGACTTCGAGGGCCCGCACTTCTCCGTCCGCGGCCCCTCCACCACCCCCCGCCCACCACAGGGCCGCCCGGTCGTCGCGGTCACCGTCACCGCCGCCGACCTCGCCCCGGACGCCGGCCCCGGCGGCCGTGCCCGGGTCACCACCGCGGCCCGCTACGCCGACGTCGTCCTGCTGGACGCCCCCGACCGGGCCACCCGGCTCACCGCCGCCACCGAACTGCGGCTGCGCGGCGGTGAGGCGCTGCGGATCCTGGCCCGGATCCCGGCCGCGCTCCCCGACGACGCCGCGACCGCCGCCCTGATCGCCGAGGTCACCGAGGGCGGCGGCGGGGTCGACGGCTTCCACCTGGTGCCCGCCGACCCGGCCCGCGACCTCGCCGCGATCGCCGACCGCGTCGTACCGGCGCTGCGCGAGCGCGGCCTGTTCCGCACCGGCTACACCGGTCGCACCCTGCGCGAGCACCTCGGCCTGGCCCGCCCCGCCAGCCGCTACGCGCTCGCCGCGACCATCCCCACGCCCGCCTCCCCCGCAACCCCCGTGACCGCCGAGGTGACCCGATGACGGACCGCCCGCTCAAGCAGATCCACCTCGCCGCGCACTTCCCCGGCGTCAACAACACCACCGTGTGGAGCGACCCGGCCTCCGGAAGCCAGATCGCCTTCGACTCCTTCCGCCACCTCGCCGCGACCGCCGAACGCGGCCGGTTCGACTTCTTCTTCCTCGCCGAGGGCCTGCGGCTGCGCGAGGTCAAGGGCCGGATCCACGACCTGGACGTGGTCGGCCGCCCCGAGTCGATCACCGTGCTCGGCGCGCTCGCCGCCGTCACCACCCACCTCGGGCTGGCCGCGACCGTCAACGCCACCTTCAACGAGCCCTACGAGCTGGCCCGCCGGTTCGCCTCCCTGGACCACCTGTCCGGTGGCCGCGCCGCCTGGAACGTGGTCACCTCCTCCGACGCCTTCACCGGCGAGAACTTCCGCCGCGGCGGTTACCTCGACCGCGCCGACCGCTACACCCGGGCCGCCGAGTCCGTCGCGCTGGCCCGGGCGTTCTGGGACGCGGCGGGCGAGGGGCCGGTCCGCCACCAGGGGCCGCAGTTCGACGTCGAGGGCACCCTCTCGGTACCCCGGCCGCCGCAGGGCCACCCCGTGGTGATCCAGGCCGGCGACTCCGACGAGGGCCGCGAGTTCGCCGCCGCCACCGCCGACGTGATCTTCAGCCGGCACTCCACCCTGGCCGCCGGCCAGGCCTTCCACGCGGACGTCAAGCGGCGGCTCGCCGGGTACGGGCGCAAGCCGGACGAGCTGAAGATCATGCCCGGGGTCACCTATGTGCTGGGCGACACCGAGGAGGAGGCCGTCGAACGGGCCGCCGCCATCCGCCGCGCCCAGGTGAGCCCGGCCACCGCGATCAACTACCTGGAGCAGGTCTGGGGCATCGACCTCTCCGACCACGACGTGGACGGCCCGCTGCCGGCCGTCGACCCGGTCCGCGACTCCGGCCTCGTCCAGGGCCGCACCTCGCTCGGCGACCCGCTGGAGATCGCCGCCAAGTGGCGCGCGGTGGCCGCCGAGAAGAAGCTCAGCAGCCGTGAGCTGGTGATCGAGGTGACCGGCCGGCAGAGCTTCATCGGCACCCCGCGGAGCGTCGCCGACCAGCTCGACCGGCATGTCCAGAGTGACGCCGCGGACGGCTTCATCCTCGTCCCGCACCTCACCCCGGGCGGGCTGGACGAGTTCGTCGACAAGGTGGTGCCGCTGCTCCAGGAGCGCGGGGTGTTCCGCACCGAGTACACCGGCACGACGCTGCGCGACCACCTCGGCCTGCCGGTCCCCGGACGGCGCTGACCCCGCCCGGCGGGAACCGTCAGACCCGGCCCAGCCGGGCGGCGTGCACGCCGGCCTGGAAGCGGCTCTCCGCGCCCAGGCCGGCGGTCAGTTCGGCGACCAGCCGGCGCACCGTCCGCTCGGACAGCTCCAGCTTGCGGGCGATCGCCGCGTCGGTCCGCCCGGCCGCCAGCAGCCGCAGCACCTCACTCTGACGCTCCGTCATCACATCGCCCTCGGGCAGGAGTTCGGCAGGCGTCCAGGCCGCCGACCAGAAATACTCGAACAGCTCGGCGACCAGCGCCACCAGTGCCGGCTCACGCACCACCACGGCCGCCTCCGCGACCGGGGCGTCCCCGCCCGGGCCGGCTCCCGGCGCCGGCAGGATCGCCAGCCGGGCGTCCACCACGATCAGCCAGAGCGGCAGCGAATGGGCCACCCGGATCCGCGCCCCGGCGGCGGTCAGCTCCCGGACGTGCCCGAGCACGGCCGGACGGCGCAGCGCGGCCACCGGGTGGATGGTGCGCAGCGCGGCGCCGTGCGCGAGGGCGAGGCGTTCGCGGGCGAGCTTGCCCGCCAGCGCCGGACCGGAGAGGTCCTGGCCGGGGCGCAGCGAGAGCGCCTCGGCGCGGGCGCCGCGGGCGGCGTCCTCCAGCAGGGCGGCGATCCGCTCGGCGCCGCGGACGACTTCCAGCGCGGTGCCGGCGCGGTGCCGTTCCTGGACGGGCAGGTAGCCGGTGTGCAGCCGGTCCACCGTGTCGCGGGCCCGGTGCAGGGCCCCGACCAGCTCGGCGACCTGCCGGTCGGCGTCGAGCAGCAGCTGCCGGACGGCGGTGTCCACGGACACTGCGGCCTCGCCGCCGGCGTGGTCGCGGGCGTGGTCGCGGGCCTGGTCCGGGGCGCGGCCGGCCGCGGCGGGCTGGAGCAGGCCGAGGGCGAGGAGCTCGGCGGTGGCGGCGGCGATCCGGTGTTCGTCCCAGTCGGGGAGCAATCCGGCAGGCGGGCGGCCGGGTTCGGCGAGCAGAAGGGCGTAGAGCCGGGTGGCGTCCCGGTCGGCGGGGCTCTCCATCGGCGCAGCCTAGTGACGGCCCGGGTCCGTGCGCCCGGGGTTTCCACCCTGCGAGACGGGCCGCTTCCGCTCCCGGTCATGGCCGGTTCCGGCAGCGCTCCGAGCGCTGACCGGCGGCGGTCCGGTGGGCAGGATGGCGCCCATGACCGCTCTTCCCGAGGCTTCGACGATCTGGCTGGACGGCGCGCTGGTGCCCTGGCACGCGGCGACCACGCACGTCCTCTCCCACGGCCTGCACTACGGCACCGGGGTGCTGGAGGGTACCCGGGTGTTCGCCACGGCGGACGGCCCGGCGGTGTTCCGGCTGCCCGAGCACCTGCGCCGGCTGGAGCGCAGCGCGCGCATGCTGCGGATGGAACTGCCGTACGACGTGGACGAACTGGCCGTGGCCACCCTCGACCTGGTCCGGGCCAACGGCCACCCCTCCTGCTACCTGCGGCACTTCGCCTTCCTGGGCTACGGCACGATGGGCCTGGACATGCGGTCCGCGCCGACCGGCACGGCGATCGCGAGCTGGCCGTGGCACTCCCAACTCCCGGACGCCGAGGGCGGGATCAGGCTGAAGACGAGCAGCTGGCGGCGGACCGACCCGAACGCGGTGCCGCCCGCCGCGAAGGCGACCGGCCCCTACCTGAACTCGGTGCTGGCCCGCCGGGAGGCGACCGACGCGGGCTACGACGAGGCGCTGCTGCTCGGCCCGGACGGCGCGGTGAGCGAGTGCACCGGCGAGAACGTGTTCGCCGTCCGCGACGGGGTGCTGCGCACTCCCCCGACCAGCGCGGGCGCCCTGGAGGGGATCACCCGGGACACCCTGCTCACGCTGGCCCGCGACCTGGGCGTGCCGGTGCGGGTGGAGCCGCTGCTGCGCTCGGACCTGTACACGGCGGACGAGGTGTTCCTGTGCGGGACGGCGGCCGGGGTGGTGGCGGTGCGTTCGCTGGACGACCGGGAGCTGCCGGCCGTCCCGGGAGCGCTGACCGCGCGGCTGCGGGCGGCCTACGAGGCGGCGGTGACCGGCGTGGACGGGCGCTACCGGCACTGGCTGACGTACGTGGGGTGAGCCCGACGCCGGTGCGGTGGGTCAGAGCTCGTAGACGGCGCCGGGCCGGGCGATGTCGACCGGTCCGGAGAAGGCCGCCGCCGCGTCCCGCCGGTTCAGCTCGGCGTCCGTCCACGGCGGGATGTGGGTGAGGACGAGCCGGCGGGCGTCGGCCGCGGTGGCGTGCTCGCCGGCCTCGCGGCCGTTGAGGTGGACGGCCCGGTAGGTGTCACGGCCGTCCAGGTAGGCGGCCTCGCACAGGAAGAGGTCGGTGTCCCGGGCGAGCTCGACGAGTTCGGCGCTCTCGCCGGTGTCGCCGGAGTAGACGAGGCTGCGGCCGGCGTGTTCGAGCCGGAAGGCGAAGGCGTCGACGGGGTGGTTGACCTGGGCGACGCCGATCCGGAACGGGCCGAGGTCGAAGCGGCCGGGGGTGAGGGTGCGGAACTCGAACACCTCCTTCATCCCGGGGTTCTCCGGCATGTCGTAGGCGCGGGCCATCCGGGCGGCGGTGCCGGCCGGGCCGTAGACGGGCATCGGATCCGGACAGCCCTCGGCCCGGTAGTTGCGGGCGACCCAGTAGGCGCACAGGTCGATGCAGTGGTCGGCGTGCAGGTGGCTGAGCAGCACGGCGTCGACGTCGTAGATCGAGACGTACTTCTGCAGGGCGCCGAGCGCCCCGTTGCCGAGGTCGAGCACGACGCGGTAGCCGTCGGCCTCCACCAGGTAGCTGGAGCACGGCGAGTCGGCCGACGGGAAGCTCCCCGAGCACCCCACCACGGTCAGTTTCATCCGAGCCCCTCCGCCCCGACACGTCCTGGCTGCCGCTGGTCATGACAGCGGGCCGGGAATGCCGGCCGGAGGCGCTGCCCTGCGCGTGTTGTCGAGGGTAAGGGCGGAGCGGCACTTTGCCCCCGTCTCCGTGCCGTGCTGTGGCTGGAATCACCAGAACGCCGGGGAGCCGGGGGCGGGGGCGCCGCGGTGGCGCGTCAGCGGTGGCCGGGGCGCCGGCGGGCCCAGCCGCGGATGGTGTCGGGGTACCACCGGGGGTGCCCGCCGGCGTCGACCAGATCCGGTTCGGGCAGCAGGCGGTGCCGCCGGTAGGTGCGCACGGTCTCGGGCCGGACGTTGATGTGGCGGGCGATCTCGGTGTACGACCACAGGTCGGTGCTGCGGCTCACGGGTCACCTCCGCTGGTGCGTGGCGGGACGTTCGTGAACAGCCTTTCCGGGCGCCGGGCCGACCCCGGTCCCGGAGCGGGGACCGTGGTCGAACCGTGACGAACCGGAAGCAGGATGCGGACAAAACCCGGTGGTCGCGGCCGGGGCCGCGGACCGGTCAGGCCCGGCGCCGGCCCCGCGGACCGGTCAGGCCCAGAGCTGGCCCTGCAGCGCCTCGACGGCGGCCTCGGTGGACTCGGCGGTGTAGATGCCGGTGGACAGGTACTTCCAGCCGCCGTCGGCGACCACGAAGACGACGTCGGCGCGCTCGCCGGCCTGGGCGGCCTTGCGGCCCACCCCGATCGCCGCGTGCAGGATCGCCCCGGTGGAGACGCCGGCGAAGATGCCCTCCTGCTGGAGGAGTTCGCGGGTGCGCCGGACGGCGTCGGCGGAGCCGACCGAGAAGCGGGTGGTGAGCACCTCGGCGTCGTACAGCTCGGGGACAAAGCCCTCGTCGAGGTTGCGCAGGCCGTAGACGAGGTCGTCGTAGCGCGGCTCGGCGGCGACGATCCGCACCCCGGGGACCTTCTCGCGCAGGTAGCGGCCGACGCCCATGAGGGTGCCGGTGGTGCCCAGGCCGGCCACGAAGTGGGTGACGGTGGGCAGGTCGGCGAGGATCTCGGGGCCGGTGCCGGTGTAGTGGGCGCCGGCGTTGTCGGGGTTGCCGTACTGGTAGAGCATGACCCAGTCGGGGTGCTCGGCGGCGGTCTCCTTGGCGATCCGCACGGCGGTGTTGGAGCCGCCGGCGGCGGGCGAGGAGATGATCTCGGCGCCCCACATGCGCAGCAGCTCGCGCCGCTCCTCGCTGGTGTTCTCCGGCATCACGCAGACCATCCGGTAGCCCTTGAGCTTGGCCGCCATGGCCAGCGAGATACCGGTGTTGCCGCTGGTGGGTTCGAGGATGGTGCAGCCGGGGGTGAGCCGGCCGTCGGCCTCGGCGCGCTCGATCATGTGCAGCGCCGGGCGGTCCTTGATGGAGCCGGTGGGGTTGCGGTCCTCCAGCTTGGCCCAGAGGGTGACCAGGCCCTCGCTGTTGCCGGGCACCGCGGCGGACAGCCGGGGCAGGCGGACCAGCGGGGTGTTGCCGACGGCTTCGAGCGGGCTGTCGTAACGCAAGGGGTCCTCCGGCGGGCGGCGGTGGGGTTCGGTACGGACGGCCCGCCCCGTCCCGGGCGGTGCGCGGGACGGGGCGGGCTGGTGGTCAGCGGGCGCCGCCGGCCACGGCGGGCAGGATGGTGACGCTGTCGCCGTCGGCGACGGCGGTGGAGATGCCCTCCAGGAAGCGGACGTCCTCGTCGTTCAGGTAGACGTTGACGAAGCGGCGCAGCTCGCCGCCGTCCAGCAGGCGGGCGGCGATGCCCGGGTGGCGGGCGTCGAGGTCGGTGAAGAGTTCCCCGAGGTTGCTGCCGGTGCCTTCGACGGCCTTGGCGCCGTCGGTGTAGGTGCGGAGGATGGTCGGGATGCGGACCTCGATGGCCATGGGTGCGCTCCTGTGCGAGTCGTGAGGTGGGTGGGCCGCAGCGGGCGCGGCAGGGCGTTGCGGCCCGGGGCGGTGGTCTCCGCGGGCGGGCCGGACGGGCGGCTCAGCGCGAGCGCGCCGGCGTACCGGGACAGATCGCGCCGGCGTGCCGGCACAGGTCGATGTGCAGGCGCGCCACGAGGCGGGTGCCCGGGGCCTGAGTGCTCACATCGACGGAACGCATGGGCTCATCGTATAGATTCCCGGGCCCGCTCCTCCATGCCCGTCTCGGGATGCGGATGAGTTCGTCCCTCATGCCGGGACGGGCCCGAAAACGGCAACGGCCCGCCGACCGCTCGCGGGCGGTCGGCGGGCCTCGCCCAGGTGGGTGCGGGTCAGGCCGGATAGGCCTCGACGACCTGGACGTCTTCCTCCGTGATCACGCCGTCCACGATGCGGAACGAGCGGAACTGGTACGGGTCCTCGGCACCGTTTCCCTCGGCGGTCGAGACCAGGACGTAGTGGGCGTTCGGCTCGGAGGCGTAGCTCACGTCGGTGCGGGAGGGGTACGCCTCGGTGGCGGTGTGCGAGTGGTAGACGATCACCGGCTCCTCGTCCCGGTCGTCCATCTCCCGGTAGAGCTTGAGCAGGTCACCCGAGTCGAACTCGTAGAAGGTGGGCGAGCGGGCGGCGTTGAGCATCGGGATGAACCGCTCGGGGCGGCCGCTGCCCTCCGGCCCGGCGACCACGCCGCAGGCCTCGTCCGGATGGTCGGCGCGGGCGTGGGCGACGATCGCGTCGCGCAGTTCTCGGGTGATGGTCAGCATGGCGCCAGGATAGCCACGCCCCGGCGGCGGACCGCCGGGGCGTCCGAGGCTCGGTCAGCGGGCCCCGGTGCCGCCGTCGCCCGGCACGTGCAGGTGGTCGTGGGCGACCGCGTGCACCGCGGCGGGGGTGCGGCGCCGCAGCCCGCGGTAGCCGGCGACCAGCAGCACGGCCCAGACCGGGAAGACGTACAGCGAGATCCGGTTGGAGGCGTCCAGGGCGATCAGCACGACCACCATCACCAGGAAGGCGAGCGCGGCCCAGCTGCTCCAGACGCCGCCGGGGGCCTTGAAGCTGGGCGGCGGCAGGTGGCCGCCCTTCCAGGCCCGGCGGTAGCGGATCTGGCAGATCAGGATCATCGCCCAGGTCCACAGGCCGCAGACGGTGGCGACCGAGGTGATGTACTCGAACGCCTTGGCCGGGACGAGGTAGTTGAGCACCACGCCGAGGCCCATCAGCAGCGCGGAGGCGGTGATCGCGGCGGCCGGGCTGCGGTGGCCGTTGAGCCGGGTGAGCTGCCCGGGGGCCTGGCCGCGCAGGGCGAGGTCGCGCAGCATCCGGCCGGTGGAGTACATGCCGGAGTTGCAGGAGGAGAGCGCGGCGGTGAGCACCACGAAGTTGATGATGCCGGCCGCGGCGGGGATGCCGATCTTGCCGAAGGTGGCGACGAACGGGCTGACGCCGGGCTGGAACTCGGTCCACGGCACCAGCGACAGGATGATGACCAGGGCGCCGATGTAGAACAGCGCGATCCGCCAGGGCAGGGTGTTGATGGCGCGTGGCAGGGTCTTCTTCGGGTTCTCGCTCTCCCCCGCGGTGACGCCGACGAGTTCGACGCCCAGGTAGGCGAACATGACGATCTGCAGGGTCATCACGGTGGCGCCGATGCCCTTGGGGAAGAAGCCGCCGTCCTGCCAGAGGTGGGTGATCGACGCGGTGTCGCCGGCGTCGCTGAACCCGAGGGTGAGCACCCCGATGCCGATCAGGATCATGCCGATGATCGCGGTGACCTTGACCATGGAGAACCAGAACTCGATCTCGCCGAAGATCTTCACCGAGATCAGGTTGGCCCCGTAGAGCAGCACCAGGAAGCAGAGCGCGCAGAGCCACTGCGGGATCCCGGGTGCCCAGAACTTCACGTAGACGGCCGCGGCGGTGGTTTCCGCCATGCCCGTGACAACCCAGAAGAGCCAGTACGTCCAGCCCGTCACGTAGCCGGCGAAGGGGCCGAGGAACTCCCGCGCGTACTCGGCGAAGCTGCCGGCCACCGGGCGGTAGGTGAGCAGTTCGCCGAGCGCCCGCATGATCGCGAAGATCACCACGCCGGCGATCGCGTAGGACAGGATCAGGCTGGGGCCGGACTTCGAGATCGCGGTGCCCGCGCCGAGGAACAGGCCGGTGCCGATGGCGCCGCCGATCGCGATCATCTGGATCTGGCGGCTGCCCAGACCCCGGTGGTAGCCCTCTTCGTCCGGTCGGGCGTCGACGACCTCGTCGTAGAGCTGTTCGGCCATGCTGCACCGTCCTGGATGGGATGTCGCGGGTGGCACTCGCGGGGGTGGGGCAGCAGTCGTACCACGCACGATCCGGATACCGGTGTCCATCTGAGCGATATTTGAGCATGACTCGATAGGTTTTCGCCCGTTTTGCACGGAAAAGCCCCGGCCACCCGTCCAGCATGCGGACGAGTGGCCGGGGCTTGCCCGAACGGGTGGGACGCGCCCTCGGGGGCGCCTCCCGGGCGTCAGTCGGCGACCGCCTCCAGCAGCGACTCCTGCAGCGCGCCGAGCCACAGGTAGGCCATCACCAGCGGCTTGCGGTCGTCGGCGTCCGGCAGGTCGTACAGGCCCTGCTCGTCGTCCTCGGTGACCTCCAGCCGCACACCCAGGGCCAGCCGCAGGTCGTTGAGCGCGCCCAGCCAGCGCAGGCACGCGGGGGCGTCCAGGCTGACCAGGCCCCCCTCGCCGCCCAGGCCGTCCAGCGCCCGGACGACGTGCAGCGCGTCGTCCCGCTTGCGGGCCCGCAGGTCCAGCTCGGTGTAGCGGCGGAACTCCCCGGAGGCCTCGGCGGACCGCGGGTCGGCCGGCCCGTCCGGATCCCCGTAGGCATCCGGGAAGAGCCGGGCCAGCGCCGGATCGTCGGGCGCCTCGGTCGGCCCCTCGGCGAACAGCGCCGCCAGCGGGTCGCCGGCCCCGTCCCCGTCGCCGCCCGGGCCGGGGCCGATCAGCTCCAGCATCTGCACTTCCAGCGAGCGCAGGATGGAGGCCTCCAGCTCGTCCAGCGCGAGCACCGCGCCCCCGGCGCCGGCACTCTCGAACAACCCAGCCATCGGTATCGGTCAGCCCGTCCTCGTCGGTTCCAGTGGTCCGCGTCCGCACGGCCACCGGTACGGCCGGTCGTGCGGTCGGGTCGTGCGGTCAGTCGTGCTGCAGGGTCGCCCAGAGGCCGTAGCCGTGCATCGCCTGCACGTCGCGCTCCATCTCCTCGCGCGAGCCGCTGGAGACCACCGCCCGGCCCTTGGTGTGCACCTCCATCATCAGCTTCCGGGCCTTGTCCTTCGGATAGCCGAAGTAGGCCTGGAAGACGTACTGGACGTAGCTCATCAGGTTGACCGGATCGTTGTGGACGATGGTGACCCACGGGGTGTCCGGCTCCGTCACCGGTACGCCCTCGACCTCCGGGCGCTCGATCTCCACGGGCGCGACACTCACCGCCGGATCCCTCCTGCCGCTCAGTTCGGTTCCCGGGTGGCTCCCACCCGGCCGTCACGTGGCTTCCACGTGCCCCTCCTGCCCCATGCTGCCATCCGGGGGACCGGCGGGCGATTCCGCCCCGGGGGCGCGACGCGCTGGAAGGATCTCCGCGCCGAGAAATCGTCACATTGACGCTAAGGGGTAGTAGCATCATCCGCATGGACGCCACTCCCGTGCCCGCGGCCGGCTCGACCGCGCTGCTCACCGATCGCTACGAGCTCACCATGCTGCAGGCCGCCCTGCGCAGCGGGGCCGCGCACCGCCGCTCCGTCTTCGAGGTGTTCACCCGCCGCCTGCCCGCCGGCCGGCGCTACGGCGTGCTGGCCGGCACCGGCCGGGTCCTGGACGCGGTGGAGAACTTCCGCTTCACCTCCGCCCAGCTGGACTGGCTCGCCGACCAGCGGGTCGTCGACGAGGACACCCTGCGCTTCCTCGCCGACTACCGGTTCACCGGTGACATCCACGGCTACCCCGAGGGCGAGGTCTACTTCCCCGGCTCGCCGCTGCTGACCGTCGAGGGCAGCTTCGCCGAGGCGGTGATCCTGGAGACGGTGATCCTCTCGATCCTCAACTACGACTCGGCGATCGCCGCCGCGGCCTCCCGGATGACCTCCGCGGCCGGCGGGCGCCCGGTGATCGAGATGGGCGCCCGGCGCGCGCACGAGCGGGCCGCCGTCGCCGCCGCCCGCGCCGCGTACGTGGCCGGCTTCGCCGCCACCTCCGACCTGGAGGCCGGCTTCACCTACGGCATCCCGACCACCGGGACCGCCGCGCACGCCTTCACCCTCGTCCACGACAGCGAGCGGGACGCCTTCCGGGCGCAGATCGACTCGATGGGCCGGGGCACCACCCTGCTGGTCGACACCTTCGACCTGCGCGAGGCCGTGCACACCGCGGTCGAGGTGGCCGGCGCCGAGCTGGGCGCCGTCCGGATCGACTCCGGCGACCTCACGCTGCTCGCCCACCGGGTCCGCCGCCAGCTCGACGAGCTCGGCGCCACCGGCACCCGGATCATCGTCACCTCCGACCTCGACGAGTACGCGATCGCCGCGCTGGCCGCCGCCCCGGTGGACGGCTACGGCGTGGGCACCAGCCTGGTCACCGGCAGCGGGCAGCCGACCTGCGCGATGGTCTACAAGCTGGTCGCCCGCGCCGCCGGGCCGGACGGCCCGCTGGTCCCGGTCGCCAAGCGCGCGGCCGGCGGCAAGACCAGCATCGGCGGGCGCAAGTGGGCGGCCCGCCGGCCGGACGCGGACGGCATCGCGGAGGCCGAGGTGGTCGGCACCGGCCCCGTCCCGGACGCCCTGGCGCCGCACCTGGTGCAGGTGCCGCTGATCAAGGCCGGCGAGGTGGTCGGCCGGGAGACCCTGGAGGCCGCGCGCGAGCGGCACGTCCGGGCCCGCGCGGCCCTGCCGCTGTCGGCCACCCAGCTCTCCAAGGGCGACCCGGTGCTGGCGACCGAACTGCACGTGTGACGCCCGCCCCGCGGGCGCTTGCCGGGCGGGCGGGCGGCGCCCGTAGGAGCTCCCGGGCCGCCGCCCGGCGGCCCGGGGACGCTTCGTGGACGCTCCGTGGACGGCGGAAGGTCCGGACCGGGCCCGGGCCTTCCGCCCCCGGATGCCACTGCCTACAGTCGAACGTAGAGTTCCCCCGTACGGACCGTGAGGCCCCCTCACGTCCCCGCCACCAGTCCTCCGCAGGACCCCACCGGACCGAGGAATGCCAGCCATGCACCGGGCACTGATCGTCGTCGACGTGCAGAACGACTTCTGCGAGGGCGGCAGCCTGGCCGTCGCCGGCGGGGCCGAGGTGGCCGCCGCGATCACCGACCTCATCGCCGAGTCCTCGCCCGGCTACCGGCACATCCTCGCCACCCGCGACAACCACATCGACCCGGGCGACCACTTCTCCGACGAGCCCGACTACGTGCACAGCTGGCCGGCGCACTGCGTGGCGGGCACCGAGGGGGTCGGCTTCCACCCCAACTTCGCCCCGTCCGTCACCTCCGGCGCGATCGAGGCGGTCTTCGACAAGGGCGCCTACGCGGCGGCGTACAGCGGCTTCGAGGGCGTGGACGAGAACAGCCGCGGACCGGCCGAGTGGCTGCGCGAGCGGCAGGTCACCGAGGTGGACGTGGTCGGCCTGGCCACCGACCACTGCGTCAGGGCCACCGCGCTGGACGCGGTGCGGGCCGGGTTCACCACCCGGGTGCTGCTCGACCTGACCGCCGGCGTGGCCGCGCCCACCACCGCCGCCGCGCTGGACGAGCTGCGGGCGGCCGGGGTGGAGCTGGTCGGCACGCCGGTCGTCGGGGGCTGAGCCCCGCTCCGGCGGCCGGCCGGGCGGTCAGTGCTCGGTGACCGTCAGCTCCACCACGTCGGTGCCGCCCTGGCGGAACGCCTCGCGCAGCTCGGCGCCGACCGCGTCCGGATCCTCGGCCAGCCGCGCGGCGCAGACGTACACCACCCGCACCCCCAGGTACTCCATCCGGTCCCGGCCGCCGCGCACCCAGGCCGCCTCGCCCTCGCCGAGGCGGCGCGCCTCCGAGTCGACCTCGACCGCGACGCCCGCCTCCGGCCAGTAGAGGTCCGGAACGGCGACGTACGTGCCGCCGCGCATCCGCAGCTCCGGGCCGGTCAGCGGGGCGGGCAGCAGCCACTCGTCGGCCAGCTCGCCGACGAGCACCAGCACCCGGTCCCGCTCGGCGGCCAGCAGACCGTCCAGCACCGCCCGCACCAGCGGGTCGGCGACCAGCCCGCACTCCGCCAGCTCGGCGGCCAGCTCCTGCACCGGGCAGCGCAGCTCGGGCCGGCGCACGGCCTCGTGGAGCACCTCCCGGACCGGCACCGGCCGGCCCGCTCCCCCGCCGGGTCGCTCGCCGGACATCCACTCGCCCAGCGCGTCGGCGACCGCCCGGGCCACCGGCGCGCAGGCCAGCCCGTGCACCGAGCGCGCCACCAACTCCCGCCCGGTGCGCCGGATCCGCACCTCACCGGCGTCCTTCAGCCGCCGCTGGCGGGGCACCAGCACGTCCACCCCGGTCAGGGCGGGCAGCCGGGGCACCGCGGCGAAGCCGTACAGCGCGAGCGCGGCCGCACCGGTGATCGCCGCCCCCTCGCGGCGCCCCTCCTCCCGGCCGTTCTGCGCCGCGTACAGCAGCGCCGCCCACATCCGCTGCTCCGGCGAGGGGTCGCCGGACTGCAGCAGGTAGACCCGGGGCAGCAGCCGCCGCCAGGGGCCGCCGCGGCGGCAGTGCTCGCTGATGATCCGGGCCGGCACACCCCGGGCGCGCAGCTGGCCGGCGGTGAGGACGTTCTGCTGACGGCGCGCCAGTTCCTCCAGGGACGGCGGCGGCATGGGAATCCGGTAGTTCATGCCGACACCATCCCCAACGCCCGGGAGCGAGTCCCGGCCGCCTGACGCACTGTTACTCAACCGTCGCGAAACCGGGATCAGGCTGCACTAAAGTCCTCATACCCTCACCCATTCGGAGGAATGGGTGATCATCTGGTTGTCATACTCGATCATCATCGATCAGCCACCAGGCCGTCTGACCCTGCGTGATCAAGCACATACGGCGAAGTCACCTCCGGGCGTCACTCCAGCCCGCCGGATTGCCTACCCTTAGTACATGTCACGTGACGAGACCGCCGGCCTCCGCGCGGCCCAGCTCCGGCTCGGACGCCTGCCCGGATACGTCCGCCGGCCGGACCCGGCCCGCCGTAGCGGCGCACAGGGCCATACCTACAAGAAGGGCTGGGAGGTCCGCTTCACCGCGCGCAGCGAAGCGGAGATAGCGGAGATCCGCGACCTCGTGGTCGCCGCCGGATTCGCCCCCGCCCGCCCCTTCTTCAAGGGCCACCAGCTGATCCAGCCCGTCTACGGGATGGCAGCCGTCCAGGCCTACCTGGCGGCTAGACAGGCGGCCGAGGAACACGCGGCGCGCACCGCCGACGGGCGGGCCCGGCGGGGCGCCGGAGCCGCCCGGCTGCGGGCCGCCGCCAAGGCCGCGCGCGAGGCCGTCCACGAAGCCGCCCAGGAAGCCGTCCACGAGGTGGCGCACGACGCGGCCCACGAGGAACAGGAGGCCCAACAGGCCCAGCAGACCCACGAGATCCAGCAGACCCAGCAGACCCAGCAGGTCCGGCCGGACGCCGGGCGCGCGGACGTGGAGCACGCGACCGCCGAGCACGGGGCCGCGGACGCCCGGGGCCGGGAGCACGAGCGGGAGCGACTGACCGCCGCCACGGAAGCGGCCGGGACCGCAGGGGCCGCGGCTGCGGCGGCCGCGCGGCTCGCCCGCCGCCGGGCGGTCGAGGCGTTCCCCGCCCAGCTCGCCCGGGGCGCCGCACCGGACGACCGCGTCGGCTCGGCCGAGGGCCGCCGCAGCACCACCTGACCGTTCGTCAACTTCTAACTCGTACACGGCGATCCACCGTCGAAGGGCCGGGCACGCGGGATGCGTGCGACGGGGCCGGCCCATCACCCCACCCCCCTCCCGGGGCCACCGGAGCCAGGCCCGCGCGCGGCATCGCCGCAGCCCGGAGCGGTCCGGCACGGCCCGGCCGACGCGTGAACGGTGGTGCGCCCGGTGGTGCGGGCGCGGCTTCGCGCCGCAGACGTGGACGAGAGCCTCCGGACCGCCTACGGTGGCACATCACACCCTCTGCGATGTCGCACCGACCGGCCGCCGCCACCGGCCGCTCCACCCCGCTGACCGGCCACGACGGCTCCGCACCCACGCCTCTGACACCACTGCGCACCACTCCCCGCCCGTCCGCCACCGCCGCACCGCCCGCCGGCCTCCACCCGGCCACCGCCGGAACCGGCCGCGCGGCGGCGCCTTCCGGGCAATCCAGCCGATTGGTAACCGAGCGCACCGAGCGCCTACCGTAGAGTGAGCACAGATGATCGACCGTCAGAAGCCCATCTCACTTGCCGAGAAGCCGAGATGACCCAACGTCATGACAGCACCGCCGAGCCGCCCCAGGGGCCCGGCGAACCCGCCGTACCGCTGGAGTTCGCGGCGTTCTGCGAGCTGCACCGACCGCGGTACCTCAGCTATGCCCGGGTCTGGCTGCCCGACCCGGACCGCGCGGCCGGCGCCGTCCAGCAGGCCTTCGCCGAAATCGCGGTCCAGTGGCGCGAGTTGCTGGGGAGTTCCAACCCCACCGCGCACGCCTGGCAGATCCTGCGCGACACCGTCGGCGACCACACCCGGCGGAGCGGCCGGCCCGCCGACCGCCCCGACGCCGAGGAGCGCGTCCAGGAGCGCGCCGCGGACCGTCCGGCGGACCGCCCCGGCCGGCCCGCCGACGACGACCTCGCCATCCTGCACTACGTCGTCGGCCTCGCCGCGCCGGAGATCGCGGACGTCATCGGCACCGACACCGCCAGCGTGGCCGGCCGGCTCCGCCGCACCATGCTCCGCGAGGCCTCCGGCTGGTGAGCCCCGGAGCGGGACGACCGTGAGCCGGAACCACCCTCACCGGCTCCGTCGCCGCCGCTCGGGCCCGCCTGGGGCCGCCCGGGGCCGCGTGCGGTCAGGCCCGCTCAGACCCGCTCGCCCGTGACGTCGTACAGGTGGTGGACCGGATCGTGGATCAGGTAGCGGGAGAACGACTCCACCGTGAAGCGCGCCCCGTCGCTGCGGTTGCCGGTGCGCCCCCACTGCGCGCCCGTCACCCCCTCGAACGCCCCCGCCAGCACCTCCGCGGCCCGCACCAGTTCCTCCGCCACCGCGTCCGGCCGCTGCTCGCCGTACCGCTCGGCGACGGCCGTCCCGTCCTGGTCCCAGTTGGCGAACAGCGGGTCGTCCTGGTCCAGCATCAGGTTCAGCCGGACGTGGAACAGCCGGAAGACGTCCCGGACGTGGCACGCGTATTCGAGGTCCGACCAGGTCTCCGGACGCGGACGGCGGCGCAGCGCCTCCGGCTCACCGGCCAGCACCCCCGCCCAGCCCGCCGCGTTGGCCCGGATCATCCCGGCCACCCGCTCCCGGCCGACCGCGCCGGCGTCCAGCCCGCAGTCCGGGCAGGGGCGCTCCAGCACCCACGTCCAGTCCTTGGTGTCGGGCACGATCGCGTCGTCGCCGGTCAGGCCGCTGTTGTCCTCGGAAGTGGTCATGGCCCCAGGATGGCCGCGCCCTGACCGCCCCCACCAGCGGCGTCAGCGCCAGCGGTCGCCGAAATCCTGCCAGCCCCGCCGCCCTCCGCGACCTCAACGGCCTCGGCGGCCTCGCGCGCGGCGAGCAGTTCGGACAGGTTGGCGCGGCTCCAGTCGCACACCGCGTCCATCGGCCCCAGCAGCGTCCGGCCGAGCGGCGTCAACGCGTACTCGACCCGAGGCGGGTTCTCCGCGTACTCCGTCCGGCTGACAACGCCGTCGTACTCCATTGACCGCAGCGACTCGGCCAGCACCTTCGCCGTGATTCCCACCAGCGGCACCCGCAGCTCCGAGAACCGGCGCGGGCCGCCCTCCAGGCAGCGCACGATCTTCCACGCCCACTTCCGGCTCCCCAGCACGGGAACCCGCCGCACCGGGCAGTCCGGGTCGAAGAAGTCCGGCGGCAGCGGTGCGGGCACGGTCCGAGTCATGCCCCGAAGGTAACCGAACGGGTGTGCCCGCCGGTACCGTTGAAGTAACCGGCACCCCCCGTTCTACCGTCACGGCGTCGGCGGGCGGCGATCAGCGCCCCCGCCCGGACGGACGGAGACCGCCGTGAACCCCACCACCGATGTCATCGTGTTCGGCGCAGGAGGCCAGGTCGGCCGCGCCGTGGTCGCCGAGGCCCGCCGGCGCGGACTGACCGTCACCGCCGCCGTCCGCACCCCCGAACGGCACGCCGATCTGGCCGGCCCGGGGGTCACCCTCGCCGCCTGCGACGTCACCGACCCCGACGCCGTCGCCGACGCCGCCCGTGGCCACGCCGGCGCCGTCAGCACCGTCCACACCCCCGACGTCCCCTCCGTCGACTTCTACCCCGCCGCCATCCGCGCCCTGGTCGCCGGCCTCGGCACCGCGGGCGTCCGCCGGCTCGTCCACGTCGGCATCGCCACCACCCTGGAGACCGCCCCCGGCGTCGCCCTGCACGACGACCCCGGCTTCCCCGCGGCCCACCGCGCCTTCTCCCTCGGCCACGCCGCCGCCCTCGAC
Organism: Kitasatospora sp. NPDC057965; assembly: GCF_042887135.1. Taxonomy (NCBI): domain Bacteria; kingdom Bacillati; phylum Actinomycetota; class Actinomycetes; order Kitasatosporales; family Streptomycetaceae; genus Kitasatospora; species Kitasatospora sp. NPDC057965. The sequence continues at coordinate 95,349 of NZ_JBHVPZ010000014.1, read as the reverse complement.
CTGCTCCGGGACTCCCCCACCACCTTCGACTGGGTCGTCGTCACCCCGCCCCTCGACCTCGACCGCACCGCCCCCGGCACCGGCCGCTACCGGACCGGCGGGCCGCAGGTCCTCGGCGAGCGAATCGCCCAGGCCGACCTCGCCGCCGCCGTCACCGACCAGCTCACCGGCCCGGACCCGCGCCACCGCGAGCAGATCGCCGTCGCCGAGTGACACCTCGGCGGTGACCCTCCGGGCCGGCGAATTCACTGGCGGAGCAGATCGTTCCGGTCCACCCTGGCCACCATGCCGACCTTCGACCCCGGCGCACTCGCGCACAAGCCGACCCTGCCCGGAGCCACCGTCACCCTCGTCCCGCTGAGCGCCCGGCACACCGACCCGATGTGGCGGTTCACCTCCGACGAGGAGACCAACCGCCTCACCGGGACCCGCCGGGCCTTCACCCACGACGAGATCCGCGACTGGTGCACCACCCGCCCCGACCGGCCCGACCGACTCGACCTCGCCGTCGAGGACCGCGCCACCGGCCGCTTCCTCGGCGAACTCGCCCTCAACGACCTCGACCCCGACAGCGCCTCGGCCGGGTACCGGATCGCCCTCACCCCCGACAGCACCGGCCGCGGCGCCGGTACCGAGGCCACCCTGCTGCTCCTTCGCCACGCCTTCGCGACCGTCCGCCTCCACCGCGTCCACCTGGAGGTCTTCGCCTACAACCCGCGCGCCGCCCGCGCCTACGAGAAGGCCGGTTTCCAGCACGAGGGCCGCGCCCGCCAGGCGCACCACTGGGCCGGCGAGTACCACGACGTCCTGCGGATGGCCGCGCTACGCCCCGAGTGGCTCGCCGCTCACCCCTGATAGGGCGGCCACTGCTGCTGCGGCGGATACCCCTGGTACGCCGCCGCAGCGGCGGCGGCAGCCTCCCGCTCCCGCCGACGACGCCCCCGCACCACCAGCAGCACCGTCGCCACGACCCCCAGCAGCACCACTCCCGCGAGCCCGGCCGTGCCGATCAGCACCCACTTCACGCCGCTGTTCTCCTGGTTCGCCGGCACCGTCACCGGCGGCGGGGACTGCCACTCCTCCTCGGCCGGCGGCACGGTCGGAGCAGCCTGCGCTTCCGCCCGTCCGGCCAGCGGGTTGTCCCGCGGCCCCCCGTCCACCGCCGGGTTCGCCTCCAACGCCTTCGCCGGCGACAGCACCCCGTACCCGTACCGCGCATTCGGCACCGCCGAGCCGTCGGCGGGCGGTGCGGCGCTCTTGATCATCCGGTTGATGACCTGCCCGGCGGAGAGCTCCGGGTACTTCGCCCGGATCAGCGCGGCGGTGGCGGAGACGTAGGCGGTGGCGCCCGAAGTGCCGTTGCCCATGCCGTACCCGTTCGTGGCCTTGGCAGTCGCGTGGGGAACCTCCGCACCCGGCGCCACCAGGGTGGTCTCGGGGCCTGAGCTCGACTTGCTCCAGATCAGCCCGTTCTGGTCCACCGCGCCGACCGCCACGACCCCGGGAAAGGCGGCCGGGTACTCCACGGCACCCCCCTTGTCGCCCTTGTTGCCCACACCCGCGACCAGGACCACATCCTTGTCCCTCGCGTACTTGACCGCCGCACGCTCGTCCGGGTCGGCCCCGGAAGGCCCTGCGATGGACATGTTGATGACCTTCGCACCGTGATCAACGGCATAGCGGATCGCCTTGGCAGTCTCCGACCGATCCGAGAGTGATTCCCCGTCCAAGGTGATCCGGATGGGAAGGATCTTGGCCTGGGGTGCCAGACCCTTGATGCCGGCCCCGGAGCCATGGCCGTGGCCAGCGATGAGGCTCGCCATTCCGGTACCGTGGCCGTCATTGTCCACCGTGCCGTCTGTGTTGTCCCCAGTGAAATCCGCACCGGCTAGCACTTGCCCCGTCAGATCCTGATGCTCCTTCAAGACGCCACTGTCAATGACGGCGACCGTGACACCCTCCCCCTTCGATACAGGCCAGATCGCGGTCTCTGCTTGGTACGTCGCAAGCGGCCACTGCGCATCGCGCACGTTGTCGGCGCAGGCCGGACCAGCGCTCACGGTCGCCAGCAGTCCGCCCGCCACCAGCACGGCCGCCCCGCGACTCAGACGCCAGTTCCTCAACTCCCGCCACCCCACTCAGCGCAGAGGTTGCCCTGTGGCTGCTGCGGCCACAGGGCAACCGATCGATCGGCCCGGGCCCGAAGGCCGGGCGTCATTCCACCACGTTCGGATTGACCGGGTCGTCCGACATCCAGGTCTCCTCGTCCTCGACGAGGTAGTCAGGACGACGCTTCCTCTTCTCGTCGTCCTTCCTGCCGCGCTCGGCGCCGCCGAGCGGCACCATGGGCGCCTGTGTCAGCGAGCTGCCCGCACCCGCACCGGCCTCCGCCCGGATCCTCCCGCGCGCTCCCACGCCTGAGCCGCCCTCGGTGAAAGCCTGCTTGCCGCTACCGCTCCTGCCGGAGTGGTCCCCCACGCCGACCACCGTGCCGCCGGCTCGACCGGCCGTGCCCTCGACGGCCCCCCTGCCCCGGGTCGAACCCGCGCCGCCGGTGCTCCCGCCGCCACTCACGCCCGGCATGCCCTCGGCGCCGAAGATCGCACCGCTGCGTCCGGCTCCGGTCCGACCCGGCGCCCCTTCACGGCCACTGCGCAGGGCCTCGGGGCCGACCTGCCGGTTCTGCTCGGGGACCGGCCCCTGCCCCTGCCTTACGGCAGCGCCGAAGGGCTGCGGGATCCCGCTCGGGTTGGGTGCCCCTCCCCCATGGCCACTCTGCGGCGCGACGGGCTGTGCAACGGGGCTGTGGGGCAGGGACTGGCTTCCACCGTTCCCCGGCGAACCGAGGATCGACGTGCCGCCTCCGCCGGAGGGCGACTGCCCACCGGACGCCGCCGGCGCCGGCAGGGCGCCTGTGCCATCCACAACGGTCCCGGCGCCGAATTTCGCCGGCGTGGCTTTGGGCGACGGCCTAGCGACCCCTCCCTTGACGCCAGGGTCGGAGGGAGCTGGCGGTGCCTTCGAGAACGACGGGCTTGTCCCCTGCGGGTTCGAGCGGACAGCGCCGCCGGTCCGAGGATCCGCTACCGCTCCCTCACGCGAGCGGACCACGGGCGCTGCACCCGCACCGGCGTTGCCGATACTGGCGCCGCTGAGGAAGCCGCCCACGGCTCCGTAGCCGCCGGCGCCCGCGCCATCCTCCGCGAGGTCCCTGTCGTCGGCCTGAATGGCGCCCGGGCGCCCCGGCGGAGGCGGGGGAGGCGGCGGAGGCTTAAGCATCGGGGTGGCCGTCCGGTAGTGCATGGCGAGCGTCTGCAGGACGGTGGCGGCCTCGGCCTTCTTCTGGCTGGCGACGGCGGTGCGGGAGTCCTCGTCGTCGGCGCCGAAGAGGGAGGAGACGGTGTCGCCGACGCCGTCCTTGAACTGCTCCCAGCCGCTGGGCTCCTCGGGCATGTCACGCTTGGCCTTGTCGATGGCCTCGGAGATCGCCTTGAGGGTGATCGCCGCGTCGTTGGCGTAGGACGCGGTGGTGTTGATGGTGGTGGCGAGCTGGAGCATGCGGGCGTGGAAGGCGTCGCTGGTGCTGCCTTCCCAGGAGGTGGCGGCCTCGGTGCTGGCACGGGTGAGGGTCGCGCGGATGGCCTTGAGGGTGTCGGCGGCGCGGCGCCAGGGGTCGGCGGCGGACATCACCTCGCCGGGGTTGAGGGCCTGGACCATCCGGCGGAGTTCCGCGTGGCTGTACTTGCTGAAGTCGGTGTAGCTCACCGGACGCCCTTCCCGTCGTCGTGCTGGGCCGGGGCGACGGTCCAGGCGTAGGCGGCGGTGCTGGTGGCGGACGGGTTGGCCACCGACCAGCCGTCGTCCCCGAGTTTCAGCTTCTTCTTCGTCCGGTGTTCCTGCTCCTCATAGTTGGTCGCGGTCAGTTCGGCCTTCTTCTGGGCCTCGTCGACGGCTTCCTGGAGCTGGTTGAGGACGTCGCGCAGGCCGTCACGCATGGTCTGGTAGCGGCCGTGCAGCTCGGTGGCCTCCGCGAAGGTGCCGAGCGCGCTGGAGCCGATGCCGCTGCGGCCGTGCGTCGCGGTGCCGTCGGCATGGCGCTGGAACTCGTGGAGCAGCAGCCGCACTTGGGCCGCGAAGGCGCGCAGCTGCTCGACCTCGACGCGGTAGCCGCGCCCCGCCCCGCCGGTCGATCCCGTTCCGTTCCCCGTTGCCACGTGCGGCGCCTCCCCCGTGCGTCCGGCCGGTGTGTCGTTGACGGTTCTGGTGAGTGAGTCATGTCTAACACACGGGCCGCCCCTGGTGGGCCGTCAGTTCACGTCCGGTGTCCGGCTCGCCGCGGCGAGGGCGCGGCGGCAGAGCGAGTCGGCGTGCCGGGTGGTCTCGGGGAGGCGGTAGCGGGGGGTGAGGGCGAGGGTGGTCTCGACGGCCTCGGCAAGGCCGATGCGGTGGCCGACGGAGACGAACACGGGTTTGACACCGGGCCTGGTGCGCAGGGCGCGGCCGACCTCCTCGCCGGTGGCCGGGTCGGTGAGCGGGGTCGAGTCGCCGCGGGCGGGGCCGGGGTCACGGTGGTCGAAGGTGAACGGGGTCTTGGCGACGCCGAGGGTGCGCAGGCCGGTGAGGACGCCGAGGTGGCTGGCGAGGCCGAGGCGGCGCGGGTGGGCGAGGCCGTAGCCGTCGCAGACGACGGTGCCGGGGCGGTGGGTGAGGGCGGCGAGGGCGTCGAGGACGGCGGGGAGTTCGCGGAAGGCGAGCAGGCCGGGGATGTAGGGGAAGGCGATGCGTCCGGTGGCGGTGGTCTCCTCGACGACGGCGAGGGTGGCGCGGTCGAGGACCACGGCCGCCGCGACGACGAGGTCGTGGGCGTCGTCGTAGGCGACGTCGACACCGGCGATCAACCGGTCGTCACCGGCGCCGTCCACGCCGTCCACGCCGTCCGCGCCGTCCGGGAGGACGAGCGGGCGCAGGCGTTCCTGTTCGGCGAGCGCCTCGGCCTCGGTGGTGGGCCAGTCGGCAGGGATGGGCACGGCGGTTCCCCCTGGTGCGGTGCGGTGCGCGGAGCGGTGGCGCGGTCGGGCCCACCGTATCGAGCGGGGCCGACGGCCCCGGGGGCGAGTCCGCGAGCCCGCACGCCCTCCGCGCGCCCCGTACGCGGCCGACCGGCGCGCGGAGGCACCGCACGCCGGTCGGCGGACGCGAGAGACGGAACCGAGGGGCGGCCCCGGCCGGGCCGACGGCTCAGGCGGTGGAGACCACCACGGTCTTCGCGGCCTTGTCGTGGATGCACTGCCGGTAGGGCTTGTCGAAGACGCCGAACAGGCCGTCGACGAGCCACCAGAGCGCGGCGCAGCAGAGCACGGCGGGCAGGATGAAGACCGCCGCCCTGGTCCAGGCGGCCGCCTGGGTCGGGGAGTTGCCGTCGACGAGCATGGCCACCCGGACCTTCATGGCCTTCTTGCCGAGGGTCTGCCCGTCCCGGCTGAGCATCAGGCCCTCGTAGACGAAGTAGATCGCGCAGGCGACCCAGAAGGCGCCGGCCGAGGCCGAGCGGTCGGCGTGGCCGGCGAACGGCAGGACCAGGACGAGGGCGACGGCCTGCACCAGGACGTAGTCGATCAGCCGGGCGAGGATCCGGTTGGGCCAGCTGCCGAGCGGGGGCATTCCGGGGACGGGTCCGGGGCCGTGACCGGGCGCGCCGTACCCGGCGGGGCCGTAACCGGGCGGGGGCTGGTCGTACGGCGACTGCCCGTAGGGGTTCTGTCCGTAGGGCGGGCCTGCGGGAGCGCCCCCGTAGGTGCCGCCGTACGCGCCGGGGCCCCCGCTCGGTGGCGGGCCGTCCGGGGGCGGGGTGCCGTACGGGTCCGACGGCGTACCTTCCGGCGTGCCGCCGCCCGACTGCGGGGGCTGCTTGCCGAAGGAGGGCTTGCCGCCCCCCTCCGGCTCGGGGCCTGAGGGGTCGTAGGTGCTCATGCCCCGAGTAGAACATCACGCATTGTATGAATTTGGGATATTGACACCGTTTTGTCAGACAACACCACGCAGGTGGGAGGCCGGTGGAACCTCAGCGCCGGACGACCCGGGTGCGGGCCGCCCGGTCGTGCCAGCCGCGCCGGGCCGGCCGGTCGAACAGCGGCCAGAACAGGCCGGCCACCAGCAGCATCGAGACCTGCCGGACCAGCCAGCGGACCAGGGAGCGGCCGAGCCCTGGGCGGGCCGGGGCGGCGGCCCCCGGCGTGCGGGCCACCGCGATCACCCGGATCCGGGCGAGCCGCTTGCCGAAGGTCTGGCCGGTGCCCGCGGTCGGCAGGACTTCGTAGAGCAGGCCGACGAACAGCAGGATGCCGAGCAGGACGGCGGCCTTGCCGAGCACCGTGCCGTCGACCAGCCAGACGTCGACCTGGCGGTGGGCGAGGCGGCTGGCCATCCGCGCCCGGTCCAGCTTGCGCTGGAGGTGGGCCTCGACCGAGCGGCCGAGCGGGACGCCCGCGGCGACGGCGACCACGGCCAGTACGGCGGTGTCGACCAGCCGGGCGACCAGGCGGCGGCCGAGCCCGGCGGGACGTGGCGCCGCCGCCCCGGCACGGCGGCGCGGGGCGGGGGACGGGGACGGCGACGGGGACGGGCGGACGGGGGCGGCGGGACGGACGGCCGGGGGCGCGGACGGGGCGGGTTCGGCCTTCTCCACGACCTCCTGCGCGGCCTCCAGCACCACGAGCGGCGGATCCGGCGCGGGTGCCGGGACGGGTGCCGGTGCCACCACCGGGGTCGGCTCCGGCACCGGCGCCGGGGCGGGGACGGGCAACGGATCGGCCTGCTCGGGAACGCCCGCCCGCTCCGGGACGGGCAGCACCTCAACAGGCAGCGCCTCAACAGGCAGCGCCTCCACGGGCGGCGCTTCGACGGGCGGCTGCTCCACCTCCTCCGGCAACACCCCCCAGGACACCCAGCGCGACGCGCCGCCCGCCTCCATCGGCCCGTGCTGCGCCCGGTGATCCACCTGCCACCCGGCCGGCTCCGCCCCCACCCCGGCCTCCGGCCCCGACGAGGGCCCCGGCCCCGGCTCCGCGACGGGCGCCCGCTCCCCACCGCGGCGGAACACCGGCCCGTTCTCCGGCACCACGAAGGTGAACGACGCCCCGCCCCCCGTCTGGTCCAGGTACACCGGCCCGCTGTCCCCGCCGGACGACGGCCGCCGAGCCTCCCCCGCGGCACCCCCCTCGGGCTCCCCCGCCGGTTCGGCGGCCACCGGTGGCGGCACGTACCGCCTCGTCCCGGCCCGGCCGGCCACCGCCGGCCCCGGCGGACGGGTCGCGTACCGGGGCGGTTCGAGCACCTCGCCCTCGGCCGGGGCGGGCCGGCTGGTGCCGGGCACCCAGGCGGAGCCGCCCCAGTAGCGGACGAAGCCGGGGATGGAGGGGTCGGGGTAGTAGCCCGGCGCGGGGCCGGCGGCCGTGTCCGTGCTGCCGCCGGCGAGGGGCCGGTCCGTCATGGGGGCTCGCTTTCCTGGCAGGCCGATGCGGCTCGCCCGGCGAGGGGGTGCGCGACGGTGGCACGGGCGACCCGGGTGGCTCCGCCGTCGGCGCGAGGGGTGCCGCCGAGGAGGCGGACAGTCGCCGGGCAGTCACAAAGGGTAGTGCCTCGGCGGGCGGGCGGAGCGAAGTTGGCCATTCACCGGACAGGCCGGGGCCGCCCACGGTAAGGAAGACGGCGCGCACGCCCGACCGCGCGCCCACCGCCCAGCGTTCACCACTCCCCACACCACCGCCGACGGATCTCCGCGAAAGAATCCCGAGAAAACCCGGAAACCCGTGTAAGAGCGCTCCCGGGCCGCGCTCTCCAAGGTCACAGGGCCCGGAAACGGGCACCAACCGCAGGCAGAGAGGAACCCGATCATGGAGCGCCCGACGAGCGTGGTCGAGCACGAGCTGGAGCTCAACCTGGTGCTCTCCCCCGAGCACAGCGTCCCCGTCCCGGCCCGGCTGTCCTACGGGAGCCACGACCCCTACGCCGTGCACATCACCTTCCACCTGGACACCGGCTCGCCGGTGACCTGGGTGTTCGCCCGTGAGCTGCTGGTGGAGGGCACCTTCCGGCCCTGCGGCCAGGGTGACGTGCGGATCTGGCCGACCCGCTCGGGCCGGCGCAGCGTGCTCTGCCTGGCGCTGAGCTCGCCGGCCGGGGACGCGCTGCTGGAGGCACCGCTGCCGGCGGTGGCCGCCTGGCTGGAGCGGGCGCACCGGCTGGTGCCGCCGGGCAGCGAGATGGCCGCGCTGGACATGGACGGCTCGCTGGCCGCGCTGCTCGCGTGAGGCGCGCGAGCAGCGCGGGGCAAGCAGGGCGCACGGGGTACGCGAGCAGCGCGGGGCAAGCAGGGCGCACGGGGTACGCGAGCAGCGCGGGGCAAGCAGGGCGCACGGGGCGCACGAGCCGCCCCGGCCACGGCGGGCCGGCCGATTCAGCGGGCCGCGGGGGCCTGCTGACGCTCGCGCGCGGAGTCCGGCCGTTCGCCGTCGCGCTGCCCGGGCAGCGCCGCCGCCGGCACACCGGCCGCCAGGCGCCGGGCGCGCACGCGTAGCGCGGCGGCCAGCAGGAAGGCGATCCCGACGAGCGGATAGACCGAGGTCGGGATCTGGCGGAGCGGCGACAGCTCCAGCACCTTCGCGCCCTGCGGCTTGGCGAGCCACATCGCGAAGGACAGGAAGGCGACCAGCGTGGCCCCGAAGGCGGCCCGCCAGCGGATCTTCCGGACGGCGGCCGGACGGGCCCGTTCGACCGCCGCCTCGCAGGCGAGCAGCACGAGCAGCGGCACGCACCAGACCCAGTGGTGGGTCCAGCTGATCGGCGAGATCAGCACGGCGGTGACGGCGGCGCAGCAGACGCCCCAGGCCTCGGAGCGCGACAGCCAGCGCGAGCTGCGGGCGGCCCAGACGGCGACGCCGAGGCCGGCCACCGCGACGACGACGGCGGCCAGGGTGGCGGCGGTGCCGGGGTCGGCGGTGTGCAGCAGCCGGGCGACGGCGCCGCTGAGCGCCTGGTTGTCGACGATCTCGGTCTTGCCGACCCGGGAGGAGTCGTAGAGGTACTTGGTCCAGAAACCCCAGGTGGCGTCCGGCAGGACGAGCGCGCCGAGCAGGAAGGTGCCGAGGAAGGTCGCGCCGGCCACGAACGCGGCCCGTACGCGGCCGGTGAGCAGCAGGTAGACCGCGAACAGGCCGGGGGTGAGCTTGATGCCGGCGGCGATGCCGATCGCGACGCCCTTGCTGCGGCGCCCGTCGGGGCGGGTGAGGTCCCAGAGGATGAGGCAGGCCAGCGCGAGGTTGATCTGGCCGTAGCGCAGCGTGGTGTAGACGGGTTCGAGCCAGACGCCGACGCCGGTGACCAGGATCACGCCGATCGCCCGCAGGTCCCGGCGCGGCCAGCCGACCAGCTTGAACGACAGGTGGGTGAGCAGCGCGAGCAGTCCGAGGTTGCAGAGCGTGACCGCGACCCGTAGGAACGGGATCGGGAACCAGGTCGTCGGCACGAACAGCATCGCGGCGAACGGCGGGTAGGTGGCGGGCAGGTCCCACTGCGTGACGCGCAGTCCGTAGAGGTCCTCGCCGTTGGCGACGGCGGCGCCCTCGGCCCGGTAGACGATCATGTCCACCATCGAGGTGTGCGCGAAGTGCCGGACCACCGCGTAGCCGAGCAGGGAGAACAACGCGACCGCGGAGGCGGCCAGCAGCGGCCGACGCGGGGCCTCGCGCAGGGCACGCAGGGGCGCGCCGAGAGCGGTGCGCAGCCGGTCCGACGGAGGGGCGGGTGCCCGGTCCGGTGCGGTGCGTACCGCGCCGCGCTCGTCTTGCACCGCTGTCACTCTTCGCTCCGTCCGCCGGTCGGCCAACCAGCGACGATACCCGATGCCCTGCGGCCGGTCCGGATCGTATCGATCACGGAGAGTGATGGGCCGGGATGTGGTGCCGGCCGGCCGTGCCCCGTTGCGGTCGGGGCACGGACGGCCGGAGTGGGTGGAGGCGGATCTGCCGCTGCGGGAGATCAGCCGCTGCGGCGGATCAGCCGGTGTAGGCGCCGAGGGCCCGGGTGAAGTCCAGCGGCTGCTGGACGATCGAGCTGCAGCTGGCGTCGGCGTACGGCTTGGCGCCGCCCTCGCAGGCCTTGTCGCGGGTGCCGGACCACATCGACAGCCAGGCCAGGTGCTTGCTCTTGGCGAAGTCGGCGAGCTGCTTGGCGTCGGCGACGGTGAAGACCTCACTGGCGACGTCGTTGACGCCGATCATCGGGGTGACCGCGACCTTGCGCCAGGCGGTCGCGTCGTCGAGCCCGAGCACGCTCTTCACCTGGGCCTGGGTGGCGGTGGCCGCGGCGATGGCGTACTTGCCCATCTGGCCCTGCGGGTTGGGGGCGACGCCGTCACCGAAGTCCATCGCCATGACGTTGACCGCACTGATCGCCACACCGTTGTTCTTGGCGTCGGCGACCAGGTTGACGCCCTCCTGGGTCAGGCCGGAGGGGAGCACGGGGAGGGTGAAGGAGACCTCCAGGGCCTTGCCCTTGGCGGCGGCGTTCTTCTGGAGCTGGACGATGGCCTGGGCGCGACGGGTGTTGGCGGCCGCGTTGGCGATCGCGCCGCCCTCGACGTCGAAGTCGATCTTGGTGAGACCGTAGGCGTCCACGGTCTTCTGGTAGACGGCGGTGAGGTCGGCGACCGAGGAGCAGGCGAGAGCCGGCTCGCTGCCGTTGGCACCGCCGAAGGAGACCCGGACGTCGCCGCCGATCGCGCGCAGGGCGCCGATCTGGGCGGCCACCGCGTCGGCGGCGAGGTCGCTCACGCCGCCCCACTTCGGGGTGCAGCCGCCAGCGGCGACGACGAAGGCCAGGTTGAAGTCCTTGACGCCGCTCGCCTTGGCGGTGGCGACCAGGTCGTAGGGCGGGTAGAGCGAGGTGTCGACGAACGGGCTGAAGCCGGCACCGCCGGCCGGGGCGGGGGTGCCGGTCGCGGTCGCGGTGGGCGCCGGGGTGGTGGGCGCCGGGGTGGTGGGCACGGCCGTGGTGGTGGCGGTCGCGGTGGCCGTCGGGGCCGGGGTGGTGGGCCGGGTGGTCGCCGTGGCGCTGGGGCTGGGCGCCCCGGTGGTCGGCGCGCCGGTGGCGGTGGCACTCGCCGTGGCGGTCGCGGTGGCCGTGGCGGACGCCGTCACGGAGGCGGAGGCGGAGGCGGACGGGGAGGCCGTCGCGGTGGTGGTCGGCCGGCCGGACGGGGTGGCCGCGGTGCCGTCCCCCGGCTTGCAGGCGCTCTGGTTGATCAGGCAGTTGCCCGGCTCCGCCTGCGCGGCGCCGGCGCCCTGGGCGACAAAGCCGACCACGACGCTCCTGCCCGGCTCCAGCCGCTTGCTCCACGCCTCCGGCCGGACTGTGACGTGCTGGCCGTCCGCCGTGAAGGTGGCGTTCCAGAGCGAGTCGATCTTCGCGCCCGCCGGCAGGTCGAAGGTGAGCGTCCAGTCCTCGATGGCGCTGCCGTCCGGGTTGGTGACCAGGTACTGGCCGGTGTAGCCGGAGTCCCAGCTGCTGGTGCGGGTGTAGACGGCGCCGAGCGAGGCGGCGCTGGCCGAGGAGGCGAGGACGACCACGCCCCCGGCGACCAGCGCGGCGGCGACCGCCGAGGCGCCGATCAGCACGCCCTTGCGGCTGTGCCGGCGGCGGCCGCCGGGGCGGCGGTGGGGCTGCTGGGTCGTCATGGGGCTTACCTCCGGGGCTGGCAGGTGCGCGGTCGAGGGGGTGACCGACGCCGACGACGCTAACGGCGCACAATGGCCGGAAACCGCCTGCTGAGCCAGGGGTAGAACTCCCTTACGGCGCGCTTAAGAAAGAGGGGGAGCCCGCTCCTCCCCCGCCCCTCCCGAAGCCTGACGAAGCGCCGAAACCTTTCATCACCCGTGCCCGGCGGCCCCGGTCAGCGAGGGAACAGCGGCCCGCGGCCGCGCCGTCTGCCGGCCCGCGGGGGCTCGGTGCCGTCCTGCCGGGTGCGCAGCCGCAGCCGGATCTCGGCGCCGCCGAGCACGGCCGAGGCACCGAGCGCGAGGTCACCGCCGGTGGCCTCGGCGAGCTTGCGGACGATGTCCAGCCCGAGGCCGGTGGAGCCCTCCCCGCCGTGGCCCTCGCCGCGCTTCAGCGCGGCCTGCGGATCGGTGAAGCCCGGACCGGCGTCCCCGACCAGCACGATCACCGAACTCTCGGTGGGCAGCACGTCCACCGAGAAGGCGGTGCCGACCGCGGTGTGCCGGAAGACGTTGCCGAGCAGCGCGTCCACCGCCGCGGCCAGGTCGCCGCGCTGGACCGGGACGGGCGTCTCGCGCTCGGCGCCGGCCAGCTGCCAGGGACGGCCCTCGTCCTCGGCGAGCGCGGACCAGAAGCCGACCCGCTCGCGGATCACCTCGGCGGCGTCGCAGCCGACGGTGACGGCGGGCGCGTCCTCGGGCGCCCGGCGGGCCGAGCGGATGATCTGGTCGACCTCGCGCTCCAGCTGCGACACCGCGTGCCGGGTGGCGTCGGCCGCGTCGCCCTCGCCGAGCGAGGCGGCGTTCAGCCGCAGCACGGTCAGCGGGGTGCGCAGCCGGTGCGACAGGTCGGCCGCCAACTCCCGCTCGGCGGCGAGCAGTTGGACGACCCGGTCGGCCATCGCGTTGAACGCGTGGGCGGCCTCGTGCAACTCCGCCGGGCTGCCCGCGGCCTGCTTGCCGTCCACCGGCACCCGGACCGTCAGATTGCCCGCGCCGAGCGATCGGGCGGCGGCGGCGAGCCGACGGGCCGAGCCGACGATCCGGGCGCCCATCCGGTCGGCGACCAGCACCGAGATGGCGACCAGCCCGAGCGCGACCCCGGAGAGCACCTGCCAGGCCGTGGCCACGCCCCGGGTGAGGTCGCCGTCGGCCACGAAGACCTCGACCACGGCGGTCCGCACGGTGTCCACGGCGACCGGCTGGAGCAGCGCGAAGCCGCCCGGCACCTGCACGGTGAACGAGCGCCCCTGGCCGCCCGCGGTGGCCACGTCGGCGTCCAGCGCCCGGACTTCGCCGATGGTCGCCCCGTCGGCGGAGGCGGCGCCCGCGGCGGCCCTCGCGGTCCCCGGTACGGCGGCGGCCCCCGGCACCCCCACGGCGGCTGCCGCCCCCTGCGGACCGGCCGCGCCCGGTACCGTCCCCGCCCCCGTCCCGCCCGGCGCTGCGGCCACCCCGCCCGCACCGCCGGCCGTCCCGGAGGCGGAACCGGCCGCCACGGCGCCCTCCGCCGGCGGCAGGTGCACCGCCATCCGCCCCTGCGCACCCGCGTCCGTCGAGGCCACCGCCCGGGCGATGGCGTCCTCGTCGGTGGTGATGGCCAGTGCCGGGCCGAGCGCCGCGGCCTGCCGCTCGGCGGCCGTGAACGCCCGGTCCCGGGCGGTCTGCTGGACCATCAGGCCGAGCGGGATGAGGAACGCCAGCGCGACCATGGTGGTCCCGGCCACGGCGGCCTTGATCAGGGCCCAGCGCAGCGAGTGCCGCAGCCTCCTCATGTCCGGCGCTCCACGGGGACGGCACCGGGTCCGGCGGCCTGCCCGGACGCCTCCAGCCGGACCCCGACCCCGCGCACGGTGTGCAGGTAGCGCGGGTTCGACGCGGTCTCACCGAGCTTGCGGCGCAGCCAGGACAGGTGCACGTCGATGGTCTGGTCCCCGCCGTAGGTCTGCCGCCACACCTCGGCCAGGATCTCCTTGCGCGGCACCACCACGCCCGGCCGGGCGGCGAGGAAGGCCAGCAGATCGAACTCACGGCGGGTCAGGTCCAGCGCCCGGCCGTCCAGCGAGGCCTCCCGGCGCTGGAGGTCGATCGCCAGCCCGCCGACCCGCAGCACCTGGCTGACCGGGGCCGCCCCACCGCCGAGCCGGCGCAGCACGGCGGCCATCCGGGCACTCAGATGCTCCCCGGAGAACGGTTTCACCAGGTAGTCGTCGGCCCCGTCGTTGAGCAGCCGGACGATCTCGGCCTCGTCGTCCCGGGCGGTGGAGATGATGACCGGGACGTTGGTCAGGCCACGGATCATCTTGAGCGCCTCGCTGCCGTCCAGATCCGGCAGGCCGAGGTCCAGGATCACCAGGTCGCAGCCGACCTGGGCGACCTCGCGCAGCGCCTCAAGTGCCGTGCCCACGCTGCGAACCGCGTGGCCGGTGTCGGTCAGGTGGCGGATGAGGGCGGATCGTACGAAGGGGTCGTCCTCGACCACGAGCACTGTTGCCATGGGGCTGCACGGTACGCCATCGGCCCCGAATGGTCTGTACCTCGGGGTGGTTCGCGCAGGTCTGCGGCGCGCGGGCCGCAGTTGTGCAAGTTCCCTGTGGAAGTACCGGGGCGCCCACCTGCGCGACCGGGGGATACGGCAGGATGTGCGCACGATGCGGAACGGACTGGTACAGCTCGGCGCCTGGGCGGCGGCCACCGGGGCGGCGGTGGCGCTGTCCTGGTTCGGCGTGCACGCCGTGCTGACCGGCGCCGCCTTCGAACAGCCCACCGCGCTGCCGCTGCCCTCGCCGGCCTCGGCCGAGGGCGCGAGACCCGTGCCGACGCCCTCGGCGACGCCGCCGCAGTCGACCGGCCGTACCGAGCCGACCGCGCCGCCGTCCACCGTCCGGGCGTCGGCGGCCCCGCCCAGGCCGACGCCGACGGCCTCCGCCACCCCGTCGGCCGCCGCGCCGAGCTCGCACCGCCCGTCCCCGGTCGGCAGCACCACGTCCTCCGTGCACAGTTACCTCGTCCCGGGCGGAAAGGTCGCCCTGGACATCCAGTCGGACCGGGCCTCGCTGGTCTCTGCCACCCCGGACTCGGGGTGGCAGATGCTGGTCTGGGACGGCCCCGGGTGGCTCCGAGTTGACTTCACCAAGGACGCCCAGGCCAACTCGGTGATCGTCTCCTGGAACGGCTACCCGCCGAGGGTCGACCTCGCCGTCCGCTGACCGCCGCCGTCACCAGCGCTCGAAGGGCACGTAGCCCGGCAGGTAGGGCCCGCGGTACCGGGAGCGGTCGACCAGGGTGTGTCTGGTCCCGCCGGGCACCCCGATCGCGGCGAGCACCACGGTGCCGTACGCGTCCCGCACCTCGTAGGGCTCGGCGAGCGAGGCCGCGCCCCGGTCGACGGCGTAGTCGTACGCGTAACAGACGTCCGGCACCGCGACCGCGAGGTCGATCACCCCGTCGCCGTGCCGGGCCAGGTGCTCGGCCAGCTCCCGGCCGCGCGGGCCGATCG
Organism: Kitasatospora sp. NPDC057965; assembly: GCF_042887135.1. Taxonomy (NCBI): domain Bacteria; kingdom Bacillati; phylum Actinomycetota; class Actinomycetes; order Kitasatosporales; family Streptomycetaceae; genus Kitasatospora; species Kitasatospora sp. NPDC057965. Next base: position 80,079 of record NZ_JBHVPZ010000014.1, on the reverse strand, counting down.
CCTGGACGAGCGAGGTCAGCACGAAGCGCGTCCCGGGCGCCCGCAGCACGTAGGAGACGGTCTCCGGCTCGCCCGTCTCGGGCCCGGCGTACGCGGTGCAGCGCAGCCCGAGGGCGACCGCGTACCGGTGGGCCGCCCGCTCGGCGTCGCCGACCGCGAAGACCACCGCGTCGGCGCGGCCCATCGGGAGCAGCCCGGGTTCCTCCGGGGCGACGGCGCACAGGCCCCCGGGGCCCGGGCCGGCCGTCGGCAGCACGCGTTCGACGGTGGTGTCGGTCATGTCAGCCCTCCCGGTGGGGGTGCGGGACCACGGGTCGCCCCCGGCACGCCGGGGTGGGGCGGGCGCACGGGGTTGTGGCTGGAGGGTGGCGCCGGGCCGACTTCCGCGCAACTGTTCCGTTTCCTCCTGGTCAAGCTGCGCTCCGGGACGGGAGAATCGGACGCACCGCTGTACAGAATGCCCATCGGAGGACGGAGCCCCCGCGATGCCCCCCGCCCACGCCGCCACCCCCCCGGTCGCCCCCGGACCACCCAACTCGCCCACCGGGCAAGGGCCTTCCGCCGCCCCGGGCGGACTCGCCGGAAGCACCAACGACGCCATCGACGCCCTGGACGGCCGGCTGATCCGGCTGCTCGCCGAGGAGCCGCGGATCGGCGTGCTGGAGTGCTCGCGCCGGCTCCAGGTGGCCCGCGGCACGGTGCAGGCCCGGCTGGACCGGCTCCAGGCGCGCGGGGTGATCGGCGGTTTCGGCCCGGAGGTGGACCCGGCGGCGCTGGGCTACCCGGTGACGGCCTTCGCGACCCTGGAGATCTCCCAGGGCCAGGGCACGGACGTGCGCGAGCACCTGGCGGCGGTGCCGGAGGTGCTGGAGCTGCACACCATCACCGGGCACGGCGACATGATGGTGCGGATCGTGGCCCGCTCCAACGCCGATCTGCAGCGGGTGATCGACCGGGTGGTCGGCTTCGACGGGATCGTCCGCTCCTCGACGGCCATCGCGCTGGAGAACCCGGTGCCGTACCGGATCCTGCCGCTGGTCGACCAGGCCGCCGCCGAGTAGCCGGCCCGACGGCCGGGTCGGCTCGGCAGGTGGGGGCCGCTCAGCATGTGGCGACGGCCCCGCCGGTGCGCAGCGCCTCCAGCGCGGAGACCGACTCCGCCAGCGTGCCGACCGGCACCAGCCGCAGCCCGGCGGGCGTGTTCACCTTGGCGTCCGCGCACTCGTCCTTGGGCAGCAGGAAGACGGTCGCGCCGTCCCGGGCCGCCGCCTGGGTCTTGAGCGGCACGCCGCCGACCGCGCCGACCACGCCCTGGTCGTCGATGGTCCCGGTGCCGGCGATGGTCAGCCCGCCGGTGAGGTCGCCGCCCTTGCCGTCCCCGGCGAGCTTGTCGATGATGCCGAGCGCGAGCATCTGGCCGGCGCTCGGGCCGCCGATGTCACCGAGGTCGACCTTCACCTTCACCTGGGCGGGCGACAGCTGGAGGTAGGACAGCGCGGCCGTGGTGGCGGCGTCCTGGGACTCCACCATCTGCTGGGCGTTGACCTCCTCGGCCTTGGCCGGGTTGCCCTGCGGGTAGACGGTGTCGGTGGGCCGGATGGCCTCGTCCTCGTCGAACCAGGCCTGCAGCGAGCGCCAGAGGCTGGTCCGCTCCCCGGGATTGGTCGCCGAGATGGTCACCATCCGCAGCTGTCCCTGGGTGCTGCGGACCGGCGCGCCGGTGATGGTGAGCACCGGCCGGTCCTGGTAGCTGCCGAGGGTGTCCGCGGTCACGCCGGGAAACGTCAGCGTGTACGGCAGCGGGACGAAGGCGGCCACGCCGAACAGCGCGGTGACCAGGGCGCCGCAGAGCGCGAGGGCCCGGGTCCGGGGAGCGGTGAGGGCCGGGGGCAGCTTGGTGTCGGACACAGAGGCATCCAAACACACCGGGCCGTCCGGCGGGCACGCACACGGCCACCCGGACGGCCCGCCCGCCGCGGCGGAGCGCTCAGCGCAGCGCGTCGGCGACCTCGGTGGCGGCCTCGACCACCCGGGGGCCGACCCGCTCCGGGACGAGGCCGTTGAGCATCACCACGCCGACGCTGCCCTCGATGCCGCTCAGGCCGAGCAGCGCCGCGGCCGCGCCGGACGCCCCCGACTGCTCCTCCGCCCGGGTGATGACGAAGCCCTGCTCCGGCCGCCGCTGGCTCGGGAAGGCCCGGGCCTCCAGGATCGCCCGGCCGGCCGCGCTCTCCCCCAGCGGGTGGCGCAGCCCGGTCCGGTAGGCGACGTGGAAGTCGGTCCAGCTGGGTTCGACCACGGCCACCGCGAGCGCCTCGTTGCCGTCCACCAGGGTGAGGTGGGCGGTGGCGCCGAGGTCCTCGGCGAGGCTGCGCAGCGCGGGCAGCGCCGCCTCGCGCAGCAGCGGGTGGACCCGGTGGGCGAGCCGCAGGACGCCCAGGCCGACGCGGGCACGGCCGCCGATGTCCCGGCGGACCAGTCCGTGCTGTTCCAGGGTGGCCAGCAGCCGGTAGACGACCGTCCGGTTGACGGCGAGGCGGGCCGCCAGCTCGGTCACGGTGAGCCCGCGCTCCGAGTCGGCGAGCAGTTTGAGGACCCGGACACCGCGGTCCAGGGTCTGGGAGGTCTCTGCAGTCACGACGCGCAATTCCTTTCCGCGGCGGGTCGCGGATCGGCGGGCCGGTCCGGGACTCGGGGGTCGCGCGCAGGTGGGTGGCCGCGCTCGGGCCGCGGAGAGTCGTCCTTGACGTCCTGGGGCCCTGCGACGCCCGTCTCGCGGGGGTCGCCCGGCGGGAGAGCGTGTGGGAAAGGTAGTGAAGGAAATGCGGCGGCGGAAGTGTTTGTCCAAAATTCGGGCAAGATCAATTTCGCACGCCCCGTCAAACCGTGTCAAAACGACCCAGAACACCGCTACCAGACGTTCGCAAGTTCGACCACAGTCCGAGTTCCGGACGGATCGGGCCGGAACACGTCGTACCGGAGCGACGTGGTGTCAGAGCACGTTGCGCAGGACGGTCCAGACGGTCGCCACGCCGAGCAGCACGGCCGTCCCCCGCCGGCCGAGCGGCGGCTGCCAGCGCCGCCCCGCCAGCCCGTGCCGCAGCCAGGCCAGGTAGGTCACGGCCACCAGCGGCAGCGCGAGCAGCAGCGCCGCGTTGTCGTGCCAGGCGGCGGCGAGGTCGCCGTGCAGCAGGTCGTAGGCCATCCGGGTGCCGCCGCAGCCGGGGCACTGCAGCCCGGTGACCTTGCGCCAGGGGCAGAACGGCAGCATCTGCCCGGGCAGGTGGGGGTTGCGCGACCACAGGTAGGCGGAGCCCGCCACGCCGCCGACCAGCACCCCGACCGGCGCCCAGGCCGTGCGCAGCCGTTCGGGAACGGCGAAGCCGCCCCGGCCGGGACGGCCGGGGCGGCGACGCGCCTTCGCGGATGCGACCAAGGGTCAGCCGCGCAGCAGACGGCCCTGGGAGTCGGTGCGGTCGTTGCTGGTGAGGAACAGGATGCCGTCGATCAGCGACCAGACGCCGAGACCACCGCAGGTCAGCAGCTGGGCGATGCCCATGCCGATGTGGCCGGTGTAGAAGCGACCGACGCCCAGGCCGCCGAGCAGGATCTGCAGAACGCCGGCGACGACCTTCGACTTGTCGGAGAGCTCGGGCTGCTGGGCGTAGGGCTGCTGGTACGACACGTTGGGTGTGCTCCTTGGAAAGACAGACAGGCCCGAGCGCACGACGGAGCGTCGCGTCCTCCCGGGTCGGTGAGGTGCCGGCCGGGTTCACCGGGAACTGCGACGACCGACCCCGGACGGGGGGCGGATGGCGTCGGCGGCCCGGAGGCGGCGCAGCACGCCGAAGACTAGCCGATCATCTGACCGGCTGTCTCCACAAAACCTTCGCGTATATCTGAACGTCACATGACCTTTACGGTCCTGCCGTCCGCGCCGCCGACGGACCGTTACTTCGCCCACTCACGGATCTTGGCGATCCGCGCCTTCAGCTGGTTGGCGGTGGCCTGGGCCGTGAGCGGACCGCCGCACTGACGGCGCAGCTCGTTGTGGACGGTCCCGTGCGGCTGGCTGGTGCGGTGGTGCCAGGCGGCCACCAGAGCGTTCAACTCCTTGCGCAGCTCACGCAGTTCCTGGTGGGTCACGACCGGCCGCTGCTCGGCGGGCAGCTCCAGCAGGTCGGCCTCCTCGGCCGGCTTGCCCTTGCTCCGCTGGATCTGCCGGTGCTGGCGCTTCTGCAGCAGCATCTGCACCTGGTCCGGCTCCAGCAGGCCCGGGATGCCGAGGTAGTCCTCCTCCTCCTCGCTGCCCGGGTGCGCCTGCATGCCGAACTCCATGGCGTTGTACAGCACCCGGTCGAAGACCGCCTCGGAGCCCAGCGCCTCGTAGGAGAACTCCTCGCCGCCCGCGCCGTCCGGGCCGTCGTTGGCCCGCTCGGCCTCGGCGAGCAGCCGGTCCTCCTCGTCGAAGAGGCCCTCGCCCTCCTTCTTCGGCCGGTCCAGCACGTGATCGCGCTGGAGCTCCATCTCGTTGGCGAAGCCCAGCAGCATCGGGATGGTCGGCAGGAAGACGGAGGCGGTCTCGCCGCGCTTGCGGGCGCGCACGAAGCGGCCGACGGCCTGGGCGAAGAACAGCGGGGTGGAGATCGAGGTGGCGTACACGCCGACGCAGAGCCGGGGCACGTCGACGCCCTCGGACACCATGCGGACCGCGACCATCCAGCGCGAGTCCCCGGCCGCGTAGTCGGAGATCCGCTGGGAGGCCTCGGTCTCGTCGGAGAGGACCAGGGTGACCTTCTCGCCGCTGATCTCGCGCAGCATCTTGGCGTAGGCGCGGGCCACGTTCTGGTCGGTGGCGATCACCAGGCCGCCGGCGTCCGGGATCGCCTTGCGGACCTCGCTGAGCCGGCGGTCGGCGGCCTGCAGCACGGACGGGATCCACTCGCCCTGCGGGGAGAGCGCGGTGCGCCAGGCCTGGGCGATCAGGTCCTTGGTCATCGGCTCGCCGAGCCTGGCCTCCAGCTCGTCGCCGGACTTGGTGCGCCAGCGCATGTTGCCGCTGTACGACAGGAAGATCACCGGACGGACGACATGGTCGGCGAGCGCGTGCCCGTAGCCGTAGGTGTAGTCGGCGATCGACTTGCGGATGCCGTCGCTCCCCGCCTCGTACTGGACGAACGGGATCGGGTTGGTGTCCGAGCGGAACGGCGTACCGGTCAGCGCCAGCCGCCGGGTGGCCGGCTCGAAGGCCTCGAAGCAGGCCTCGCCCCAGGACTTCGAGTCACCGGCGTGGTGGATCTCGTCCATGATGACCAGCGTCTTGCGGGCCTCGGTCCGGTTGCGGTGCAGCATCGGGTTCACGCCGACGCCCGCGTAGGTGACCACGATGCCGTGGTAGTCCCGGGAGAGCGGCCCGGAGGAGTACGCCGGGTCGAGCCGGATGCCTATCCGGGCGGCGGCCTCGGCCCACTGCTTCTTCAGGTGCTCGGTCGGCGCGACCACGGTGACCTGCTGCACCAGATGGTTGTGGAGCAGGTAGGAGGCCAGGGTCAGCGCGAAGGTGGTCTTACCGGCGCCCGGGGTCGCGACGGCGAGGAAGTCGCGCGGCTGGTTCTCGATGTACTTGTCCAGCGCACCCTGCTGCCAGGCCCGGAGCTTGCCCGCGGTGCCCCAGGGGGCGCGGCCGGGGAAAGCCGGGGACAGGTGGTGGGAGGAGGTCGGCGCGGCTTGGCCGGCGGCCCGGACGGGCGCGTGCGGCTCCTGCGCGTCGGAGAAGAGCGGCATCGAGGCGGCGGCAGTACTCACGGTCTCCGAGGGGGGATCATCGCAGGTCAGAGGCGATTTTGCGGCCTCGTCCCACGGTCGGACGGCGTTCGGACAACCCGCCCAGCGTACCGGGCCCGGCGGCGTTCGGGCGGCCGCGGCGGGGCCGGGCGGGGCGCGCGCCCGGCCGGTGGGCCGCCGGTTCGGCCGGAAATCGATGTGAGGTGGATCACAGGAGAAAGTCGCGAAAGCGCGGTAAGCGGAACCCCCTCCACCGCCTCTCTTCCGGGTGAGGCCGCCCCAACCCTCCACGCCGTCACCGGCCTCGCCCCCACCGAAGGGAATCACCGTGCACGCCACCGCCGAAGAGACCGTCCAGGCCCGTCTGGTCCTCTCCGCCCACCGCTCCGTCCGGCTGCGGGTCACCATGACCTACCTCCCGGAGGACCCGCTCGCCGTCCGGATGGCCTTCCCCGCCGAGTTCTCGCTGGACGACGAGGCCGACGGCGGCGGGCCGGCCGACGACATCGTCTGGGTCTTCGCCCGTCGGCTGCTCTCCTCCGGCCTGGAGGTGCCCTCCGGCATCGGCGACGTGCACGTCCGGCCCGGCCTCGGCCGGCGCACCCTGGTCGAGCTGCGCGCGCCCGAGGGCACCGCGATGGTCCAGTTCGACACCGCCGACCTGCGGCGCTTCCTGTGGCGCAGCCGCCTGCTCGTCCCCGAGGGCGAGGAGCACCTGTACCTGGACGCCGACCGCGCCCTCGCCCAGCTGCTCGGCTGAGCGGCCCGGCGGGGCGCACGTCGGCGGCCGCCCGGGACCGGGGCCCGGGCAGCCGCAGCCGTTCGCCCGCTCGCCTCCGGGGGCGCTCCGACGGGCCCGCTAGGCCGAGAGCTTGCGCATCAGCCGTACGCCCTGCGCCGGGGTGAGGTGCGGCAGGTACGCCTTGCCGATCGCCCGGGTGATGCTGGGCAGCGCGGCCGGGTCCGGGTAGGCCATGTACATCGGCCGGTACTCCGGCTGGAACTTCGCCTTGAACGCGAGCAGGGAGCGGAAGCCGTACACCGGCTCCAGCGCCCGGCCCAGCCAGTCCAGGGTCTTCTGCAGCCCGGTCGGCGGCTCCTTCTCCGAGCGGGCCAGCGGGGCGCCGGAGAGCGAGACGAAGCGCGCGCCCTCCTGCTTGAAGCCGAGCGCCGCGGAGGCGATCAGGAACTCGGTGACGCCGCGGAAGCCGTCCGAGCGCCGGCGCATGAAGTCCAGCGTCCAGCCGACCGGCTCGCCGTTCTCGTAGACCGGCATCCAGCTGGTCAGCCCGTGCACGGCGCGGTCCTGGTCGACGGCGATCAGCAGCCGCACCGCCGGGTCGTCCAGCTCCTCCAGGCCGCCGAGGGTGAAGCCCATCTCGGGCAGCCCCTTCTCCGAGACCCACTCCTCGGAGATGGCGCGGATCTGCTCCTTCAGCGCGAGCGGCGCCTCGTGGTACGACCACCACTCGGCGGTGATGCCCTGCTTGCCGGCCTTGTTGAGCGCGGTGCGGATGTCCTGCCACTTGCGGCCGGTGAAGGCCAGGTCCGGCAGCGCGACCACGGTGTCCTCGGCGACCTGCAGCGAGCGCCAGCCGAGCTGCCCGGCGGCGGCCCGGGTCTCCGGCGTGACGCTGTAGAAGCAGGGCGTCCAGCCGCGCGCGTCGCAGTACCGGGCGAAGCCGGCCACCGCGCGGGCGCGTGCCTCCGGGTCGCCGAACGGGTCGCCGGTGGTCAGCGCCACGGTGTTCAGCACCCGGTAGGCGACGGCCGCCCGGCCGTCCTCGTCGAACCAGTAGTGGTTGCCGTCCCAGGTGGTGAGGAAGGAGAGCGTGCCGCCGCCGTGCTCGGTGAGCAGGGTGCGGGCCCGCGCGGCGTCCTCGGCGTCGACGTGCACCACCGGCCGGCGGAAGACCACCAGCAGCGCGCCCAGCGCGACCGCCCAGAAGGCCAGTCCGCAGTAGGTCTCCAGGACGCGGGCGAACGGCCCGACCGCGACCGGGTAGTCGGGCAGCAGGTCGTTGTAGGCGGGCGGCAGGTACTGCGCCGGCAGCCCGGCGACCAGCCCGCGGAAGCTCGCGACCGGCTCGAACTGCCCGGCGACCAGCATCCCCAGCCCGGTGTACGCGGCGCTGGCGACCAGCAGCGCGCCGCCGAGCACCGCGGCCAGCCGGCCGAGCACCGCGACGGGCAGCCGCAGCGGGAAGCGCTTGCGGGTGGCCAGCAGCAGTCCGGTGGTGATCAGCGGCAGCAGCAGCGCCTCGACGAAGTACTGGACGACGCCGCCCGAGCCGGTGCCGGTCTCGGTGAACAGCCAGACCAGCATGGCGGTCCAGAGCAGTTCGGTGGCGACGGTGATCCGCCAGGCGAGCCGCAGGCCGCGGCGCAGGCCCTCGGCCAGCACCAGCAGCAGCGCCGGGAAGAGCGCGGCCATCAGCCGGGCCGGGGTGTCGAAGATCCGCTCGACGGCGTGCGCGCGGGCGCAGTCGTGGGCCGAGACCGCGCAGAAGTCGGCGACCTCGTCCGGGCTGAGCCGGTGCGAGAGGTAGATCTCCGAGAAGGTGTTGAACGGGCCGGCGGCGTTGTCGTAGAGCGAGGCGATCAGCGGGCCGAGCGCGGCGGCGACCAGGCAGAGCGCCACCAGCACCCGGGTCTCGGTGTGCGAGGAGCGGTGCGAGCGCAGGTGCGGGCGGCCGCGCGAGAGCAGCGCCCCGGCGGCCAGCCCGGCCAGGGCGCCGGAGAAGCACTGCACGCTCTGCAGGTGCCCCACGTACAGCGCCATCACCAGCGGCACCAGCACCACCAGCAGGTGCAGCCGGCGGCGCCAGAGCACGGTGAGCCGGTAGCCGAGCACGCCGGCCAGCGCGAACAGGCCGACGGCGGGGCCGACCGCGCTCTGGTCGACGACCGAGGTGGTCCACTGCTCGCCGGAGACGGCGCCGGCCGCGACCAGCCCGGTGCCGGCCAGGGCGCCGGCCAGCTGCCCGGCGACCAGCACCCCGAGGGTCCGCAGCGCGCCGAGCCGGCGCTCGGCGGCCGGGGCGACCAGGAGCAGCAGCAGGCTGGTGAAGACGTAGGCGCCGATGCCGGAGCACCAGAACAGCGAGGTGAGCGGCGTCCACCAGCGGCCCTCGCCGAGGGTCGGGGAGCCGGCGCCGACCCGCTCCAGCAGGGCGGCGGACGGGCCGCGGGCGAGGCTGCCGGTGGCGGCGCCGACGGCCCAGAGGCCGACCAGCAGCACGAGGGTGAGCGGGGCCTCGCCGAGCCGGGCGGCCAGCCGGGTGGCGAGGGCGGCGGTCCGGGCCGCGGCGCGGGCCAGCCGCTGCGGGGGCCGCGGCGCGGGTGCGCCGGAGCCGGGGGCGGACTCGCCGCGGGACTGTTCGGGGACCCGCGGGGCCGGTTGCCCGCCGTCCCGCAGCGGTTGCCGCTCGCCGACCAGGGCCCGGGCGGGCGCGGCGCCGAGCCGGATCACCGGATCATCCCGGTCTGCCGGGCGAGCCAGGGCAGGTTCCGGTCGAGCGCCTCCCGGAACACCGTCCAGCTGTGGCCGCCGGGGATCGCTTGGAACTCCACCTTCATCCCGGCCTTCTGTGCGGCGGCGTACATCGTCTCCTGTTGCGGGCGGAAGTCGCCGTCGCCGGCCCCGACCGCGAAGACGCCGGCGGTGTCCGGGTACTGGCGGGCGGCCATCAGGTGCGCCGGGTCGACGGCCTCGAAGGCCTTCTCGTCGCCGTCGAAGGCCTTCTCGACGGTCTCGTCGTGGCTGCCCAGGGTGGGCTCGTCCTGGCCCGAGACGTCGATGAACGAGCCGTAGACCTGCGGCGCGTTGACGGCCAGCTGGAGCGCGCAGGTGCCGCCCAGCGAGGCGCCGCCGATGACGAAGGCGCCGCGGCCGGTGGCGGTCTGGAGGTGGCCGTGGATCCAGTCGGGGACGTCCTGGGCGAGGTAGGTCTGGGCCCGGGCGACGTTGGAGTCCATGCAGAGGCTGTTGCCCCACATGGTGGCGATCTGGTCCACCATCACCACGATCGGGGCGAGGCCCTGGTGGTCGGCGGCGAAGGCGTCCAGCCGCTCCTGCATGCCGCCGGAGTTCACCCAGTCGGACGGGTTGCCGGGCTGGCCGGCCATCAGCACCAGCACCGGCAGCATCGGCCGGGGGCTGGCCTGGTAGGCGGGGGGCAGGTAGACGTAGGCGTCGCGGGCGTCGAAGCCGGACTTGGTCCCGGGGATCGGGGTGGTCGAGACGGTGCCCTTCCCGGGCAGGTCGGCCGGGGCGTGCCAGACCTCCTCCAGCACCTTGCCGGTCGGCGCGGTCACCACCTCGGGGGCCTTGCCGGTGGTCAGCGCCTGGGTCCTGGGCGCCAGCATGACGCGGGCCGTCGGGTACTGGTCGAAGCCGCGGTTGACCTGCGAGGCCGCCATCAGCACCACCAGTGCCGCGCCGCCGGCCGCCAGGAAGCGCTGCCGGCCGGGCAGCAGCGGGACGCGGAAGCCGGCCAGGGTCAGCGCGAGCACGGCGAGCGCGACCCAGCCGACCACGTAGTCGGGGGTGCCCTCGGGGAAGGGGTGCCACCACCCGTCCACGACGACCTTGATCGCGCCGGTGAGGGCGGCGGCGAGGAGCAGGGCGCCGAGCGGGCGCAGGCCGAGCCAGCGCCGGTCGCGGGAGAGGACGAGCAGCCCCAGCGCGACCCAGCCGGCCGCGAGCACGGCGTACGGGATCGGGCCGTGGGTGAGCGGCCAGTCGAGCGGGTTCCAGCGGACGGCGAGTTCGGTGGTGGTGAGGGAGGTCATACGGGTTTCCCCGGGCGCGTGGTGTCGGCGAGGAAGCCGTAGGCGACGACGTTGCCGTCGTAGCCGTGCTCCTCGCTGTACCCGCCGCCGCAGGTGATCACCCGGAGTTGGGCGTCGGCGGCCTGGCGGTACACCCGGTCGTCCGGGAAGTCCTTTCGGTCGTGCACTTCGATGGCGTAGAGCTGGTAGACGGCGGTCCGGCCGTCCTCGCGGAGGATCTCGATCCGGTCGCCGCGGTGCAGGGCGCCCAGGTGGTAGAAGACGGCGGGCCCGCGGTCGTTGTCGACGTGTCCGGCGATGATCGCCGTACCGCGCTGGCCGGGGGTGGCGCCGTCCCGGTACCAGCCGGCGAGGTTGCGGTCCTCGTCCGGCGGGGCCTGCAGGTGGCCGTCCCGGTCGAGGCCGAGGCCGGTGACGGGGGCGTCGAGCCGGACCGCGGGGATGCGGATCCGGGTCGGCCGGGAGGGGCCGAGCGGCGGTACCACGGAGACCGGGGCGAAGCCGCTGAGGGCCTGCCCGGTACCGGGGGCCGGCGGCAGCACGGCGGCCGAGCCGTCGTGCAGCAGCCACGCGCCGAGCACGAGCGCGGCACCGACCGCCATGGTGCCCGGCCACGGGCTCCTGCTCTGCTGGGCGCCCACCGGCGCTCCCCTCTGCTGACGTCGAACCGGTTGACGGTTCCTGGGAAGTTCCTGAGAACCATGCAACCGGATCGGACCCTATGCCACATTCATACGCTGGTCGTACTCGCTCCCCCCGATCGGCGGGCCTCAGGGGCAAGGTCTGGCCCGAAGGGGTGAGACGTCACCGCCGCGTCACCCTCCGGTTACCCGGCGGCTGCCAGGAATGACGACGATCGATTCATCGGACACTCAGGAACGGCGTCCCGGTTGCATCCTTCGGGCGATGAGTTCCGACCGTCCGTGGTGAAGCACTGACCGATCTCGATCGCATGCCATGCTGACCCCGTTCACAGGCCTATCACCGCACTTGTCCGACCGGGCACCCGTTGCCTGCCCGGACGGCCGTGCGCCGCGGCCCGCCGTGCCCGCCCCCGTGCACGCCCCACGAACGGAGTGACCATGGACGCTCTCTCCCGCCGCACCCTGCTGGCCGCGGGCGCGGCCGGCGCCGCCGCCCTCGCCGCCGGCTGCGCGGCCCGGACGGACCCGGGCGGCGGGCAGGCGACCACTCCGGCCCCGGTACCGACCACCCCGGCCGCGGACAACGCGCCGGCCCCGACCGAGGCGGCCAAGCCCCCGGTCACCCTGATCGGCGACGGCTCCACCTCGGACACCGGCCCGCAGCCGGGCCAGCCGGTCGCCGAGGCGCTACGGCCCGGACAGCGCCCGCCGCAGTTCGTGGTCTTCTCCTGGGACGGCGCCGGTGAGCTCGACAACGGGCTGTTCGGCCGCTTCCGCCGGCTCGCCCGCGAGCACGACGCCTCGATGACCTTCTTCCTCAGCGGCCTCTACCTGCTGCCGGAGTCCCGCAAGGACCTCTACCGCCCCCCGCAGCACAAGGCCGGCGCCTCCGACATCGGCTACCTCAACGACCAGCACATCCACGACACGCTGGAGAACGTGCACGCCGCCTGGCTGGAGGGCCACGAGATCGGCACCCACTTCAACGGCCACTTCTGCGGCGCCACCGGCGTCGGCCGGTGGTCCCCGGAGGAGTGGGACAGCGAGATCCAGCAGGCGATGGACTTCGTCATGAACTGGCGCACCAACACCGGCTTCACGGACCTGCCGGCGCTGCCCTTCGACTACCGCAAGGAGCTGATCGGCAGCCGCACGCCCTGCCTGGAAGGGCAACGCAACCTGCTGCCCACCGCCGTCAGGCGCGGCTGGCGCTACGACAGCAGCGGCAACGGCACGCAGATCTGGCCGCAGAAGATCCAGGGCGGCGCGCTCTGGGACCTCCCGCTGCAGTCCATCCCGTTCCCCGGGCACACCTTCCAGGTGCTGTCGATGGACTACAACATCATGTTCAACCAGTGCGGCAGCAACACCAAGGCCGACCCGGCGCTGCACCCCGGCTTCCAGACCCAGGCCCGGGACGCCTATCTGATGGGCTTCGAGCGCGCCTACACCACCAACCGCGCGCCGTTCGTCATCGGCAACCACTTCGAGGAGTGGAACGGCGGCATCTACATGAACGCCGTCGAGGAGGTGCTCAAGTCGATCGCCGGGCGGCCCGAGGTCCGGCTGGTGTCCTTCCGGCAGCTGGTCGACTGGCTGGACGCCCAGGACCCGGCGGTGCTGCGCAAGCTGCAGACCCTCGGCCCCGGCCAGGCCCCGGCCGGGGGCTGGGAGACCTTCCTGGGGTCCCCCGCCCCCGCCGGAGCCGCAGCCGGGGCCGCCGGCTGAGTCCTCAGGCGGCCTTGCGGACCCGGCCGGAGACCAGCGCGCCGAGCAGCGCGACCCCGGTCATGGTCAGGAAGATCACCGCGAAGGCGCCGGTCGACCCGGTGCCCGTGGCGCCGTCGTGGGCGGCGGCCACCGAGCCGCCGCCCAGCGCCGCGAACAGCACCCCGGACAGGCCCACCAGCAGCACGTTGCCCAGCGCGTCGCTCACCTGGAGCGAGGCCGAGTTGGCCCCGGCGTCCTCCGGCGTCGACAGCTTCATCATCAGCACGCTGACGCTCGCGACCGTCAGGCCCATGCCGAACCCGCCGACGCCCCAGGCCACCGCCGCCACCCAGGTCGGCGCCGCCGGGACGAGCACCAGCGCCGCCCCCGCGATGGCCACCGCGGTCAGCACGAAGCCGCCGCGGATCATCAGCGTGCGGTACCGCTCGGCACCCGGCCGGCCCTGGAGCCAGGAGCCGAGCGCCCAGGACAGGCCGCCGCTGGTCAGGGTCAGACCGGCCAGCGTCGGCGACAGCCCGCGCTCGGTCACCATCATCAGCGGGATGAACGCCTCGGCCGCGAAGAACGCCCCCGCCGCGACCCCGCGCAGCAGGATCACCGTCGGCAGCCCCCGCCCGGCCCGCAGCGTCCCGGCCGGCAGCAGGCCGAGCACCGCCGGCAGCAGCAGCGCCGCCCCGGCGACGGCCGGCAGCAGGCCGATCAGGTCCAGCCGCTGGCCCGCGTACTGCAGCAGACCCGCGCCGAGCGCGGCCATCGCGGCCAGCCCGGTGCGGCGGCGGTCGAACGCGGCGCCCCGGAGCACCGGCTGCTCCTTCTCCGAGCGGCGCAGCGCCGGGCCCATCACCGCCAGCGGCAGCAGGATCAGCGCCGGCACGGCGAGGAAGACCCAGCGCCAGCCGAGGTGCTGGGTGACCGCCCCGGAGACCACCGGGCCGATGATCGAGGGCAGCACCCAGGCCGAGGAGAAGGCGGCGAACACCGCGGGCCGCAGCCGCTCGGGATAGGCCCGGCCGACCACCACGTAGAGCGCGACGATCACCAGGCCGCCCCCGAGGCCCTGGATCGCCCGGCCGCCCACGAAGATCCACATCCCGGGCGCCGAGCCGGCCACCAGCAGGCCGGCGCCGAACACCGCGATCCCGGTGAACAGCGGTTGCAACGGACCGCTGCGGTCGCACCACTGGCCGGAGACGACCAGCGCGAACAGCGTGGTGGTGAAGTAGCCGGAGAAGGCGAAGGCGTACAGCCCGAGCCCGTCCAGCTCGCGGGCGGCCACCGGCATCGCGGTGTTGACGGCCGTCGCCTCGAAGGCGATGACCAGGACCACCGAGACGATCCCCAGGGTCAGGGCCCGGAAACGGTCGCCCAGCACCCCTCCCCCGGGGTCGGTCGGTATCGGAACGGAGGCGGTGTCGGCCGAGGTGGGGGAGGCAGTGGTCATACGTATGATCGTAAGGTGCGCTTGGGCCGATAACCCCTGACTCCGGTCGCCACCCTTCTACGACTCCGGACCTAGGGCGCCGTCCGCGACGCCTTCGGGTCAGTGCAGCACCTTGAGGCCCACCACGCCGGAGACGATCAGCAGCAGGCAGCCGATCCGGGCCAGGGTGACCGCGTCGCCCAGCACCGCCATGCCGTACAGCGCGGTGCCCACCGCGCCGATGCCCACCCACACGGCGTAGCCGGTGCCGATCGGGATCGAGCGCATCGCGTATGCCAGGCCGCCCATCGAGAGTGCCAGCGCGACGCCGAACACCACGGTCGGGACGAGGCGGGAGAAGCCCTTGGAGGATTCCAGGGCCACCGCCCACACGGTCTCCAGGACACCGGAAACGATCAGAACGAGCCAAGCCACGACGGTCGTACCTCCGCAGTCGGCAGCGGCCGGGTTGCCGCTGTCACTGCGCCGTCTTGTCGTCACCGGGTACGACGCGCTCGTCCGGGATGGCCACCGAGGGCCACCTGTCTCCGACGGTAGCACACCCCGCCACACAGAATTTACAAAAGGATATTGACGTTCCGCCCGGCATTCCGCCAAACTGAATTCACCAACACGGCGAACGACGACAGGAGTCGGGCATGGACAGGAAGACGGCGGCCCGCGCGCCCCGCACCTGTGCCCCCGCTCCCCTGTGTTGTCGCGCCTGTCGCTGCTGCCGCTGCGCCTGAGCGCGCTCCCGCAGTCCAGCCTTCCAGCAGTTCCATCCCACGGCCGTGTGCCCGAGTGGTTTAGGGAACCGCCTGCAAAGCGGTGTACACGGGTTCGATTCCCGTCATGGCCTCAAAAAGCGAATTGCCGGTCGGCGCAAAAGCGCCGCCCGGCAATTCGTCATGCATTTTCCGGGGAATTCGGCGGGCCCCCCCGCCGAATTCCCCGGCCGGTGCTCAGCCGGTGACGGCGTCCTCCGGGCGGATCGGCAGCCGGCCCACCGGCAGGCCGGTGGCGGCCCGCACCGCCGCGGCCACCGCCGCCGGGGCCGTCACCGCCGGCACCGCGCTGACCGCCTTGGCCCCGAACGGGGCCACCACGTCGCGCTCCTCCAGCAGGGCGGCCACCCGGATCTCCGGAGTGTCCAGCGCGGTCGGCAGCCGGTAGCCGGTGAGCGAGGGGTTGGCCAGCAGGCCGCCCTCGGTGCGCAGCTCCTCCAGCAGCGCCAGGCCGACGCCCTGGGCCACCCCCGCCTCGATCCGGTCCTCGATCTGCCGCGGGTTCAGCGCCCGGCCGACCTCCTGGGCCACCGTCACCTCGACCACCCGGACGGCGCCCAGCTCGATGTCCACGTCCACCACCGCGCGCATCGCGCAGAACGCGATGGAGACGAAGGCGTCGCCCTGCCCCGCCTCGTCCAGCGGCTCGGTCGGGTGCGGCCGGCACTGCGCGGTCGCCCAGAGCTCCTTGCCCTCCAGCGCCTCGGCCACCGGCATGCCGAGCACCCCGTCGTACGAGGTGATCTTGCCGTCGGAGATCTGCAGCAGCTCCGCCGACATGCCGAAGTTGGCGGCGATCGGCTGGAGCAGCTGGTGGCGGACCATCAGCGCGGCCCGCTCGATCGCGCCGCCGGAGACCCAGGTGTGCCGGCCCCGGGCGGACGGCCCGGCCACCGACTGGTCGCTGTCGGCCGGCGCGATGTACACCTCGCTGACGCCCAGCACGCTCTGCACGATCTGCCGGGCCAGCGTGGCGAAGCCCTGGCCGGCGTCGACCGCGGCGCAGATCACCGTGGCGTGGTCGCCGCTGACCCGCACCGTCGCGGTGGCGACCTCGTCCTCGCCCTCGGCGCCCAGCATGTGCACCATGCCCAGCGCGTAGCCGATGCCGCGGCGCACCGCGGCCGGGTCACCGGCGCCGCCGGGCCCGCCCGGCAGCAGCCACTCGGCGTCCGGATCGTCCACCGGCAGGGCCGGCAGCGGCTCGGCGGCGACCGCCTCCAGCAGCGCGCTCACCGGGGCCGGGCAGGTGACGGCCTGTCCGGTGGGCAGCGGGTCGCCGGTCGCCATCACGTTGCGGCGGCGGATCTCCACCGGGTCGATGCCGACCCGGGCGGCCAGCTGGTCCAGCTGCGACTCGTAGGCGAAGCACGCCTGCAGCGCGCCCTCGCCGCGCATCCGGCCGGCCGGCGGGTTGTTGGTGCGCACCGCCCAGGCGTCCACGAAGACGTTGGGGCAGTTGTACGGGCCGACCGAGAAGGCGGTGGCGGCGGCCAGCACCTCGGCCGAGACGTCCGCGTAGGCGCCGCCGTCCAACAGGATCTGCGCCTCGACCTTCACCAGCCGGCCCTCGGCGTCCGCGTGGTGGCGGTAGCGCAGCAGCGCCGGGTGCCGCGAGGGGTGGGTGTGGAAGGACTCCTCGCGGGTGAGGGTCATCTTCACCGGGCGGCCGGTGCGCAGCGCCAGCAGTGCCAGGGTGACCTGGAAGGAGAGGTCCTCGCGGTCGGCGGTGGCGCCGGGCACGCCGGTGACCACCAGCCGGACCCGGTCCGGCTCCAGGCCCAGGCAGGCGGCGGTGCGGTCGCGGTCGCGGTGCGGGTCGGTGGAGGACAGGTGCAGTTCGACCCCGCCGTCCGGGCGCGGCACGGCCAGGCCCGCCTCGGCGCCGAGCGGCGCCGGGTCCTGCCGGCCCACCTGGTACAGCCCCTCGACGACGACCTCGCCGGCCGCCTCCGGGTCGCCGGTGCGCAGCGGCAGGTGGCGGAAGAGGTTGCCGTCCGGGTGCAGCGACGGGGCGGTGAACGACTGCTCGGGGTCGGTGACGGCGTCCAGCGGCTCGTAGTCGACGGCGATCAGGCCGACCGCGAGCCGGGCGGTGTCGGGGTGGTCGGCGGCGACCGCGGCCACCGGCTCGCCGTGGTGGCGGACCACCCCGGCGGCGAGCACCGGCCGGTCGGCGACGATCGGCCCGGACGGCGCGCCGTCCGGCACACCGTCCGGGCCGGCCGGCAGGTCGGCGGCGGTGACCACGGCGTGCACGCCGGGCAGGGCCAGCGCGGCAGAGGTGTCGATGCCGCGGATCCGGGCGTGCGGGTGCGGCGAGCGCAGCACCGCGCCCCAGAGCAGTCCCTCGGCCCACAGGTCGGCGGCGTACGGGTAGATGCCGAGCGCCTTGGGCAGGGCGTCGCTGCGCAGCGGGGAGCTGCCCAGCCCGAACGGCTCCGTCGTGCCGCCCGCGTCGCCGTCCTGCTGGAGTGCTGCGCCGATGTCGGTAGGCGACGTCATGATGCGTGGTCGTCCTCGGGGAGCCGGATGCCGTGGGCGGGGGTGGCGCCGTACGGGACGCCGGCGGGGGCGGTGCCCTCGGCCGGGACGCCGTGCGGGGGCGTGGGGAGGTACGGCGTGCCGTGCGCGGGGGTGCCGCCGTCCTGGCCGGGCTGCTGCGGATAGCCGCCGGCCGGGGTCTCGTACACGGGGCCGTCGTAGACCGGGCCGTCGTAGGCCTGGGCCCCGTCGTAGCCGGGCTGCTGCGGGTAGCCGTTCGCGTCGGGGTAGCCGCCGGGCCCCGGCAGGTAGGTGCCGTGCGCCGGGGTGGTACCCGGGTAGGGCTGCGGTCCGGGGTAGCCCTGGGCCGGGTGGAAGCCGGTGGAGTCGGCGGCCGGCTGCGCCGGGACGTCCCGGATCGGGGCCAGCACGGTGGTGTCGTACACGCCGCTGTCGTAGCCGCCCGGGCCGTCCGGGGTCGCGTACCCGCCGGTGACGGGGGCGGCCGCGGGGACGGGCTGCTCGGCGGGCGGCTGCGGGACGTGCTCGATCCAGGCGTCGCCGTCGGTGTACACCGGCAGGTCGGCGGCGGTCGCGGGGGCGTCGGCGGGCGTCGGCGCGGGCGCGGACACGGGTTCGGGCGCCGCGGGGGCCGCTTCCGGGGCGGTGGCCGCAGCGGGCCTGGTGGTCCTGGCGGGCTTGGCGGGCTTGGCGGACTCCTCGGCGGCCGCCGCCTCGTCCGCCGCCTCGGCCTGCGCCGCGCGCGCGTCGGCGACGCTCTGGACGGCCGCCAGCGCCCCCCGGTAGCCGGTGCACCGGCAGAGGTTGCCGCACAGCGCCTGCCGTGCCTCGACCTCGGTGGGCCGGTGGTTGCGCTGGAGCAGGTCGTGCACGGCCATCGCCAGGCCGGGCACGCAGTAGCCGCACTGCACCGCGCCGGACTCGGCCAGCGCCTGCTGGACGTCGCTGGCGCCGCCGCCGGCCGACAGGCCCTCGACGGTGTTGATCTCGCTGTCCTGCGCCAGCGCCGCGGGGACCAGGCAGCCGGCCACCAGCTGACCGTCGACCTGCACCGAGCAGGCCCCGCACTCGCCCTGCTCGCAGCCGTCCTTGGCGCCGGCCAGGCCGAGCCGCTCGCGCAGCACGTAGAGCAGGCTCTCGCCGATCCAGGCGTCGGTGACGGGCCGTTCGAAGCCGTTGACCCGCAGGCTGTACGAGGTGGTCGGCCGCAACTCCCGGCTGACCTGCGGCGCGTGGTCGTGCGCGTGGTCGAGCAGCCCCGGGTCCAGGGCCTCGATGGGGTGGTCTGTGGTCACTTGAGCGCCCTTCCCAGTGCCCGGCGGGCCAGCACGGCTACGGTACGCCGCAGACGGACGGCGGCCGCGCTCGGCCCCTCGGTGACGGCCTCCCAGGCGCCCTCCGCGCCGTAGCCGTCGGGGACGCAGGCGGCGGCCACGTACTCGCCGAACGCGGCGGTCGCGGCCGGGTCGATCTCCCGCGAGCCGTCCCAGTCGATGCAGCCGGCCACCCAGGCCTCGGCCTCCAGGGGCCGCAGCGGCACCGGGGCGACGGCGCCGACGGCGCAGCGCACGGCCCGCCGCGCGGGGTCCAGGACGAGGGCGACGGAGGCGGTGGCGCGGGCCGGGCCGCTGCGGCCGGTGGCCTTGAGGAAGACCTGCGGGGCGTGCAGCAGCGGCACGCGCACCCAGGTGAGCAACTCGCCGGGGCGCAGCGGGTCGAGGCCGGTGAGCAGGTGGCTGACCGGGACCTCGCGGGTGGCGCCGGCCCGGGCGAGGGTGACGCTGGCCTCCAGGGCGGCGAGCACCGGGAGGGTGTCGCCGGCCGGCGCGGCGGTGGCGATGTTGCCGCCGAGGGTGCCGACGTTGCGCACCTGCGGGGGGCCGGCGGTGCGGGCGGCGTCGGCCAGCGCGGGGATGAGCGCGGCGAAGTCGGGGCGGTCCATCCGGGCGTGGGTGAGCCCGGCACCCAGGACGGCGGTGCCGCCGTCCTCGTAGCGCCAGCCGCGCAGCTCGGTGATCCGGCCGAGGCCCACCAGGGCGGCGGGGCGCAGGCGTCCGGCGTTGACCGCCTCCATCAGGTCGGTGGCGCCGGCCACCGGTACCGCGGCCGGGTGAGCGGCCAGCGCTTCGACGGCCTCGTCGAGGGAGGCCGGCAGCATGATCGTCCGGTTCACCTGGGTCCCACCGTGCTCCACTTGCTCATCGATCGCCTGCCGCCCGCGGCCCTGGATCGGGTCTCCGCGTCCGGCAGCCCGGCCTGGCCCGTAGGGTACGGGCGATCGGGCCGGGTTGGGCAACTCTGGCACACAATGCTCGATGATCATTTCGGGACGGGTGAACGGCGCTGCCCGATTGGGACCGATACCGGGCGGTATCCGACCCGGTCCGAGGCGGACCGGGTCGGATGTTCATCTGTTCTTGACGTCCGACGACCGTTCGGAAGTTCCCGCGGGTCGTCTGCGTCCCTCCGCCCGGCGCGCCGTCAGACCACCGGCGGCGGCCCCTCGATCGGCCGGCCCTGCACGCCGGGCCAGGTCTGCCAGGGGTGCGGACCGGCGGCCGGGCGGTACTCGACGCCGAGCGCGTCCAGCACCTCCAGGTGGCCCGCCATCCGCCGCTCGAAGCCGGCGAAGTCGCGCGCGGCCGGGTCGGCGGGCAGCGCCGACCAGGCGACCTCGGCGAAGGCGGCGAGCCGCGGGAAGGCCCGGTAGTCGATGTCCCGGGCGCTGTGCATGAACTCGCTCCACAGGTTGGCCTGGGTGCCGATCACCCGGCGCGCCGCCACCTCGTCGAGCTGGGCCGGCACCGGCTCGAACCGGTAGACGTCCTCCAGGGTGCGCACGAAGCCGACCGGGATCGGCTCGTCCTCGCCGGGCGCCTGCCGGTGGTCGAGGTAGACGTGCTGCTCCGGGCACATCACCACGTCATGCCCGGCCTGCGCGGCGGCGATCCCGCCGGCGTAGCCGCGCCAGGACGACACGGCGGCGCCGGGTGCCAGCCCGCCCTCCAGGATCTCGTCCCAGCCGATCAGCCGACGGCCGCGCTCGGCCAGCCAGCGGTCGAAGTGCCGGATGATGTGGCTCTGCAGCTCGTCCTCGTTGGACAGGCCCAGCTCGCGGATCCGCTCCTGCGCGGCGGCGCTCTCCTTCCACTGCTCCTTGGGGCACTCGTCGCCGCCGAGGTGGATGAACTCGGACGGGAAGAGCTCCAGGACCTCCTCCAGCACCCCTTCGAGGAACCGCAGGGTGGCCTCGGAGGGGTTGAGCACGTTCTGGCTGACGCCCCAGTCGGTCCACACGCCGAGCGCCGCGGTGTCCACCACGTCGGTGTTGCCCAGCTCGGGGTAGGCGGACACGACGGCCTGGGTGTGGCCCGGCAGGTCGATCTCGGGCACCACCGTGATGCCGCGCTCGGCCGCGTAGGCGACGATCTCGCGCAGGTCGGCCTGGGTGTAGAAGCCGCCGTGCGGCCGGTCGTCGCGGCGCTGGCCGGCCCGGTAGCCGACCATCGAGCGCTCGCGCCAGGACGCCTTCCCGGTGAGCGCCGGGTAGCGCTTGATCTCCACCCGCCAGCCCTGGTCGTCGGTCAGGTGCAGGTGCAGCACGTTGAGCTTGTGCGCGGACAGCTGGTCGACGAAGCGCAGCACGTCGGCCTTGGGCAGGAAGTGCCGGGCGACGTCCAGCAGCGCGCCGCGCCAGCCGAACCGGGGCGCGTCCTCGATGTCCACGCCGGGCAGCACCCACTCCGAGCGCAGCGGGGCGCGCCGGTAGGCGTCCGGGCCGAGCAGCCGGCGCAGCGTCTGCGCACCCCAGAGCGCGCCGGCCGGTCCGCCGGCGGTGATCACGGCGTGGCCGGGGCGCACCGAGAGCCGGTACGCCTCGGCGGCCAGCGTGTCGTCGTGGACCAGTTCGACGCCCTCGCCGGGCCGTCCGGGGGCGAGCGGCAGGCCGGTGGCGGCGGTCAGCGAGGAGCGCAGCCACCGTTCGGCCCCGGCCAGCTCGGGCGGCGCGGTGAGGGTGGTCGTCCGGTCGAGCGGGAAGTCCTGGTCCGGGAGGCGGACGGAACTCACGGGGGCGGGAATGAGGTCCATTGCGACATCCTCCCCCGGCCCGGAGGACTGGCATAGACCACCCCGGAATCGCCGTGCAATGCAAAACGGCGGTGCGGGGAGCGGAACGGACCGCCTACTGCTTGCCGCCCTCGTCGCCGCCCTGCGGCTTGCCGATGCCGTCGTAGATCTCCTTGCACATCGGGCAGACCGGGTACTTCTTCGGGTCGCGCCCGGGCACCCACACCTTGCCGCAGAGCGCCACCACGGGCGATCCGGAGAGTGCGCTCTCCATGATCTTGTCCTTCTGGACGTAGTGCGCGAAGCGCTCGTGGTCGCCGTCCCCGTGGGACACCTGCGGGACGGGCTCGACCAGGGTGCCGGTGCCGAGGCCGCGCTCGGGCTCAAGAGTGCTCATGGGTGCCAAGTCTATGGGCGCCCCGCGAAACCGGGCCAGTGTCGCGGCGCCCTGCACATGTCACGGTCGCGCCGGCCGGCCCCGGCACCCCTCAGTTGAGCGTCGGATCGTCCGGATAGCTCGCCAGCAGGGCCAGCGGGCCGCGCTGGCGGCGCAGCACCGCGCGCCAGAGCCGCTCCGGCTCGGGGCTGGAGATGTCCCCCGGCTCGCAGTCCACCAGGTACCAGGCCCCGGTGGAGATCTCCGTCTCCAGCTGCCCCGGCGCCCAGCCCGCGTACCCGGCGAAGATCCGCAGCGCGCCGAGCTCGCCGGCCAGCACCTCGGGCGGCGCCTCCAGGTCCACCAGGCCGATCGCGCCGTGCACCCGCCGCCAGCCGAGCGGCTCCCCGGTGCCGGGCTCCCCCGGTGCCACCGCCAGGCCGAGCGCCGAGTCCAGGGCCACCGGCCCGCCCTGGAACACCACCGCCGGACGACCGACCAGCACGCCCCAGCCGTCCAGCACGCTGCCGACCTCGACCGGGGTCGGCCGGTTCAGCACCACGCCGAGCGCCCCCTCGGCGTCGTGGTCGAGGAGGAGCACCACCGCCCGGGCGAAGTTCGGGTCGGTGAGCACGGGCGTCGCGACGATCAGACGGCCGGTGTGGGACCGGCCTGCGTGCGAATGGGCCGCCGTCATGCCCACATGATCCCGCAGAACCCCCCGCGACGGACACCCGAGGACCGGCGGGCCGGGGAACGCGCCGCGAACACCCGTACGGACGCGCCGACGCGCGCCGCGGGGCCCGGGGAGAGCACCATCACGGGAGAGGCTCACGGGAACCGTCGGCACGACCACTACCATCTACTGATGGTGGACGCCCGTCCACGGTGCCGATTCGGTCACGCCGGGGGCCCGACGCGCCCGTGCAACCGTTCCACCGCATGGCTCGTCGCCGAGCCGCACCCACTCCTCTGGCACCCCGGATTGCGAGAACGATGACCGACGACGTCCTGCTGGTCCACGGCGGAAACCCGCTCGAAGGCGAGATCCGCGTCCGCGGTGCGAAGAACCTGGTTCCCAAGGCCATGGTCGCCGCCCTGCTCGGGCAGGGCCCCAGCAGACTGCGCAACGTCCCGGACATCCGCGACGTCAAGGTGGTCCGCGGCCTGCTCCAGCTGCACGGTGTGACCGTGCGCACCGGCGACGAGGACGGCGAGCTGATCCTCGACCCCTCCCACGTGGAGAGCGCCAACGTCGCCGACATCGACGCGCACGCCGGCTCCTCGCGCATCCCGATCCTGTTCTGCGGCCCGCTGCTGCACCGCCTCGGCCACGCCTTCATCCCCGGCCTGGGCGGCTGCGACATCGGCGGCCGTCCGGTCGACTTCCACTTCGAGGTGCTGCGCCAGTTCGGCGCCACCATCGAGAAGCACCCGCAGGGCACCTACCTGGTCGCCCAGCAGCGGCTGCGCGGCACCAGGATCGAGCTGCCCTACCCCTCGGTCGGCGCGACCGAGCAGGTGCTGCTCACCGCGGTGCTCGCCGAGGGCGTCACCGAGCTGCGCAACGCCGCCATCGAGCCGGAGATCGTCGACCTCATCTGCGTGCTGCAGAAGATGGGCGCGATCATCACCCTGGGCACCGACCGCACCATTCTGATCACCGGTGTCGACGAGCTGGACGGCTACACCCACCGGGCGCTGCCGGACCGCCTGGAGTCGGCCTCCTGGGCCTGCGCGGCGCTGGCCACCAAGGGCGACATCTACGTCCGCGGCGCCCGCCAGCTGGAGATGATGACCTTCCTCAACACCTTCCGGAAGGTCGGCGGCGCCTTCGAGGTGGACGACGAGGGCATCCGGTTCTGGCACCCGGGCGGCGAGCTCACCGCGATCGCCCTGGAGACCGACGTGCACCCCGGCTTCCAGACCGACTGGCAGCAGCCGCTGGTGGTCGCGCTGACCCAGGCGACCGGCCTGTCGATCGTGCACGAGACGGTGTACGAGTCCCGGCTGGGCTTCACCGGCGCGCTCAACCAGATGGGCGCGCACATCCAGCTCTACCGCGAGTGCCTGGGCGCCACGCCGTGCCGCTTCGGCGCCCGCAACTTCCTGCACTCCGCAGTGGTCTCCGGCCCGTCCAAGCTGATGGGCTCCGAGCTGGTCATCCCGGACCTGCGCGGCGGCTTCTCGTACCTGATCGCGGCGCTGGCGGCCGAGGGCACCTCGACCGTGCACGGCATCGACCTGATCAACCGCGGCTACGAGAACTTCATGGACAAGCTGCGCGACCTCGGCGCCCACGTCGAGCTGCCGAGCGAGCGGGCCGGCGAGGAGCTGGTCGGCGTCTGACCGGCGCCCCCGCCCACGGCGAGAGGCCGGGCCCCCGCGACGGGGACCCGGCCTCTCGGGCGTTCAAGGGGTGGTTCAGGCGCCCTTGGCGGCTTCCTTCAGCTTGGAGCCGGCGCTGACCTTGGCGCTGTAGCCCTCGGGGATCTGGATCGGCTCGCCGGTCTGCGGGTTGCGGGCGGTGCGAGCGGCACGGTGGGTGCGCTCGAAGGTCAGGAAACCGGGGATGGTGACCTTCTCGTCGCCCTTGGCGACGACCTCGCCGACGATCTCGGCGAAGGCGGCCAGAACGGCGTCGGCGTCCTTGCGGGTCACCTCGGCGCGCTCGGACAGCGCGGCCACCAGCTCACTGCGGTTCATGTGTACTCCTGTGGTCTGTTCGCTTGCGGTGTGCGGGGGCCCATCGGTGCTCCCACCGGGAGCACCCGGATGGGCCGCAGGTCCGCACACTGTGCTCATGCAGGCAATGCGTGGTCGCGAGCCGGGTCCGCACCCAGTGCCGCGCGCCGTGCCTTCGAAGGCCCGCCTGCCTGCCCGGATACGAATCCTGCCCCGACCGGCCCCGAGAATGCCAATCGGGCCCCGGCGGCACGACCCGAACAGCGCCCGCCCGCCGGAGGTGTGACGCTCCGTCGGCTCCGGCGGACCGGGCGCGGGCGGCGGTCGGGAGGACGCGCCGGAAGACCAGGGGGACGTTCCGTACTTGTCGGACACGCCTGCCCCGTGCAGGGCTACCGTACGCCCTAGGTCCGACAAGCCCAAACACGCCCCTCGCCCTTGTGTCGCAAGGGTTCGGGGCGGGAAGGGGCGGGTACGACCGCTAATCGGCCATTTGACCGATACGTGACACATTGCCACCGGCCGTCGTGGAAGCTCGACGCCGGGCCCGGCGCAGGGGCCCGGCGGTGCCGTCCGGCGTCAGAGCTGCACGGCGGGGAAGGAGGCGGTGTCGAGCGTGCCGACGATGCCCGGGGTCGGCCGGGACGGCACGGGCGCCTCCGAGGCGGCGGCCAGGGCCGCCTCGCGGACGGCGGCGGCGACGGTCTTGGCGACGTCCTTGTGGAACACGCTGGGGATGATGTAGTTCGGGTTGCGCTCGTCGTCACCGACGGTGGCGGCCAGGGCCCGGGCGGCGGCGATCATCATCTCGGTGTTGACCGTGCGGCTCTGGGCGTCCAGCAGGCCGCGGAAGACACCCGGGAAGACCAGCACGTTGTTGATCTGGTTGGGGAAGTCGCTGCGGCCGGTGGCGACCACCGCGGCGGTCTGCCGGGCCACCGCCGGGTCGACCTCCGGGTCCGGGTTGGCCAGCGCGAAGACGATCGCGTCCTGCGCCATGGTGGCCAGGTCGTCGCCGTCCAGCACGTTCGGGGCGGAGACGCCGATGAAGACGTCGGCGTCGGCCACGGCCTCCTTGAGGCTGCCGGTGCGGCCCGAGCGGTTGGTGTGCTCGGCGATCCAGCGCAGGCTGTCGTTGAGGTCGTCGCGGCCCTCGTGGACCACGCCCTTCACGTCCGCCACGGTGGCGTGCTCGACACCGGCCGCCATCAGCAGCTTGAGGATCGCGGTACCGGCGGCGCCGGCGCCCGACATCACCACCCGGATGTCGCCGATCTCCTTGCCGACCACCTTGAGCGCGTTCGTCAGCGCCGCCAGCACCACGATGGCGGTGCCGTGCTGGTCGTCGTGGAAGACCGGGATGTCCAGGGCCTCGCGCAGCCGGGCCTCGATCTCGAAGCAGCGCGGCGCGGAGATGTCCTCCAGGTTGATGCCGGCGAAGCCCGGGGCGATCGCCTTGACGATGGCCACGATCTCGTCGGTGTCCTGGGTGTCCAGGCAGATCGGCCAGGCGTCGATCCCGGCGAAGCGCTTGAACAGGGCCGCCTTGCCCTCCATGACCGGCAGCGCGGCGGCCGGGCCGATGTTGCCCAGGCCCAGCACGGCGGAGCCGTCGGTGACCACGGCGACACTGTTGCGCTTGATGGTGAGGCGGCGGGCGTCCTCGGGGTTCTCGGCGATCGCCATGCAGACCCGGGCGACACCCGGGGTGTAGATCATCGAGAGGTCGTCACGGTTGCGGATCGGCAGCTTCGAGGACATCTCGATCTTGCCGCCGAGGTGCATCAGGAAGGTGCGGTCCGAGACCTTGCCGATGGTGACGCCGTCGATCGCCCGGAGCTTCTCGACGATCTCCTCACCGTGCGCCACCGAGGCGGCGGCGACGGTGACGTCGATCCGCAGCGCCTCCAGGCCGGAGGAGGTCACGTCGAGGCCGGTCACCGAGCCGCCGGAGGACTCCACCGCCGTGGTGATCGCGCTGACGGCGTTGCCGCTGGCCGGCACCTCCAGTCGCACCGTGATCGAGTTCGAGACACTGGGCACCGTCGCCATCGACGTTCCTTCTTCCGTCCGTCCGTGCGCGAGTTCAACAGTCCGTTGAAGCTCTCGCGTGCGCCTGCTAGACGTCGATGGTCGCACCAATCCGGGCGTAGTCAGAAATAACGTTCATTGAGTGTGCGGACCCGACAACTTCTTGCCTCCACCGCCCGATGCGTTACATTGGACGGGACACCGGCTCGATCCAAGCCCCCGGGCCCAACCTTCGTCCCTTCGAGGGACCACTTGCCGCGAGGCGAGCATGGCGGGTCGGTGTCGTAGCTTCTGAAGGCCCCTCACCCGCCGGGTGGGGGGCCTTCGCCGTGGTCGCGGTGCGTCACGGCGTACGGCCGGCCCGGGGCGGGCCGGCCGTACGAACCGTCAGTGGCGCGGGTCACCGGCGCGGGCCGGCCGCGCGGGTCACCGGCGTGGATCAGTCGCGCAGCAGCGCGGGCACCCCGGCCGCGTCCGGCAGGTCGTCCGGACCGGACAGCACGGTCAGCCGCTGGGTCGCCCGGGTCAGCGCCACGTACAGCACCCGCAGGCCCGCCTCCGACTCGCCGGCGATCCCGGTCGGGTCGGCCACCACGGTCGCGTCGTACTCCAGGCCCTTGGCCTCCAGACTGCCCAGCGCCACCACCCGCTCGCCCAGCCCCTCGGCCCAGCCCGCGGCCTCGGCCCGCCGGTCCATCGGCACCACCACGGCCACCGTGCCGTCCACCTCGCCCAGCAGCCGCTCCAGCTCGGCCCGGACGCCCGCGCCGAAGGCCTCCGGCGACGGGTCGGTGACGGCCGCGAAGCGCGGCTCGACGCCCACGTGCCGCACCGCGCTCGGCGACGGCGTGCCCGGCGCGGCCAGCGCCAGCACCTTGGCCGCCACCTCGGCGATCTCGGCGGGGTTGCGGTAGTTCACGGTCAGCGTGAAGCGGCGGCGGGGCTTGCCGGACAGCACGTCGTCCAGCGCGGCCTGCGCCTCCTCGGGGAACGGCCAGGAGGACTGCGCGGGGTCGCCGACGATGGTCCAGGTGGCCATTCGGGCCCGGCGGCCGATCATCCGCCACTGCATCGGGGTGAGGTCCTGCGCCTCGTCGACGATCACGTGCGCGTACTCGACGCGCTCGACGGGCACCCGCTCGCGCTGCCGGGCGGACCGGTCGGCGAAGGTGGTGACCTCCTCCAGGCCGCTCAGCAGGTCCACCGCGTCCACCTCGCGCACCTTCACCCGGGCCGGCTCGCCGAGCAGCACCTGCAGCTCGTCCACCAGCGCCACGTCGTGCGCCGACAGGGCGCCCTCGCCGCGCTCCGACAGGTGCCGCCAGGACGCCGCCAGCAGCCGCGCCTCCTCGGGGGTGACCGCGCGGCGGGCGATCCGGTTGATGTGCCGGGACTGCTTCAGCGTGCCGAGCACCCGGCGCGGGGTGACCGCGGGCCACCAGGCGTCCAGGAAGTCCAGGAACGGCGCCTCGTCCGACACGTAGTCGTCGAAGGCCTCCTTCTCCTCCTGGCGCTGCTCGCGGGCGTAGTGGTCGGCGGGCTTGGGCAGGTGGCGGACGGCCTGCTGCCAGAGCGCGTCCAGCAGCAGCCGGCGGGCGCGCGGTCGCAGCAGGTTGAGCGGGGTGCCGCCGGAGCCGATGACGTTGCCGCGCACCGCCTTCAGCCGGCCCGCGTCCAGCCTGAGCACCTCGCCGCGGGCGACCACCTTCAGCTCCTGCGGCGCGCCCTGCTCCAGCGCGCCCCGGGCGGCCCGGCGCAGCAGCTGGACCATCCGGGCCGAGCCCTTGATCCGGGCCGTCTCCGGGGTGTCGTAGGTGCCGGCCTCGATGCCGTCGACCAGCGAGCCGACCGCGCGGATGGCGACCTGGCCCTCCTCGCCGAGCGAGGGCAGCACGCCCTCGGTGTAGGAGACCAGCAGCGGGGTCGGTGAGACCACCAGGATGCCCCCGGCGTACCGGCGGCGGTCCTGGTAGAGCAGGAAGGCCGCCCGGTGCAGCGCGACGGCGGTCTTGCCGGTGCCGGGGCCGCCGGTGACCAGGGTGGCGCCGGCCGCGGCGGCGCGGATCACCTCGTCCTGCTCCTTCTGGATGGAGGAGACGATGTCGCGCATCGAGTGGCTGCGGGCGCGGCCCAGCGAGGCCATCAGCGCGCCGTCGCCGACCACCGCCAGCTCCTCGCCGTCCAGGGTGGGGGTGAGGTCGGGACGCAGCAGGTCGTCCTCGACGCCGATCACCTTGCGGCCCTTGGAGCGGATCACCCGGCGCCGGATGACCCGGCCGGGCTCCAGCGGGGTGGAACGGTAGAACGGCGCCGCGGCGGGGGCCCGCCAGTCGATCACCAGCGGGCCGTACTCCGCGTCCAGCACCCCGAGCCGGCCGATGTGCAGGGTCTCGGCGACGGCCGGGTCGGCCGGGTCGAGCGGGGTGTCGGAGGGGATGCCGTGCTCCTCCGGGGCGTCGGGCCGCTGCAGGTCGATGCGGCCGAACAGGAAGTCCTCGAACTCGTTGTTGAGCCGCTGGAGGTGGGCGCCGGCCCGGTACACCTGGGCGTCGCGCTCGGCGAGCGCGCCGGGGGTGCCGACGTGCACGCGCTTGGCGGCGTCCTCCAGGATGTACTCGGCCTCGGCGAGCTTCTCCTCCAGCCGGTGGTAGACCGTGTCGAGGTGGCGCTGCTCACCGGCGATCTCGCGCGCGCGCACGGTCTCGTGGTCGGTGGCGGTGGTGTCCGTGGTGCTGGTGTCCGTGTTGCTCTGCATGGCCTCGGTGGTTGCGGCGGAATCCGGCTCCGGGAAACGAGCGGACGGACGATCCTACGCCCCGGCCCGGGCAAACGTGAAGGCCGCCCTCCGCAACGCGGTGGACGGCCTTCACTGTCAACATGGGGTGGTGGAGATGCCGGGAATCGAACCCGGGTCCAGTGGAGTTAATTCAGGGCTTCTCCGAGCGCAGTCCGCTGTGCTTTTCTCGGCCCTGGCGGTCACACGGACAAGCCGCCAACAGGCCCAGCTGCTGTTTGATTTCCCCTCCACCCCCGCAGCCCGGGTGGACGGTTGAGTTCCCTAGATTATGCCAGGGTCCGGGTCGGGAACTCCCCGGTCTGACACCCAAGCGCTATCGGTGCTTATTAGGCAGCGAGAGCGAACTGCTGGGAATCGCGCTTAGAGTTGGCGATTATTTTTTTGCGACACGTGGTTAACGAGATCATTGCCGCGTTCCTCGGCTCGCTTCCCCTGTTTCAACATCCCCTGTCGAAACCGATCATCCCCATGTTTTGTTGAGAAACAACGCGGACGGAAGCCCGTCCGTGGTGCTGGGCCCCATGGTACGCGAGGCGACCAGCGAGGGTCCAGCCGATTAACGCTGACGTCGCCGCGCCGCCGCCACCGCGCGCGCGGTCTCGCGGGTGTCCTGCTTCTCCCGCAGGGTCTGCCGCTTGTCGTACAGCTTCTTGCCGACCGCGAGGGCCAGTTCGAGCTTCACCCGGCCGTCCTTGAAGTACAGCGAGAGCGGGACGAGGGTGTGGCCGGCGTCCCGGACCTTCGTCTCGATCTTGCGGATCTCCAGCTTGTGCAGCAGCAGCTTGCGCTTGCGCCGGGCCGCGTGGTTGGTCCACGTCCCCTGGGTGTACTCGGGGATGAAGACGTTGTCGATCCACGCCTCGTGGTTCTGGATGTAGGCGTAGCCGTCGACCAGGTTGGCCCGCCCCTCGCGCAGTGACTTCACCTCCGTGCCGGTGAGCACGAGACCGCACTCATAGGTGTCGAGGATGGTGTACTCGTGTCGCGCCTTCTTGTTCTGCGCGATCAGCTTGTGTCCGGTTTCCTTTGCCATAGCGCGGTCATTCTCGCACCTCGGCCCGGTTCCGAGCAGCCCCTTTACGCGCGGCTGCCGAGACCGGCCAGCACCCGCAGGGCGAGCGCGGCGGCGTCCTCGGTGGCGCCCGCCGGGACGTCCGGGGCCAGTCCGGTGCCCTCCGGGGAGCGGCCGGCCGGGGTGAAGTAGCGGCCGACGGTCAGTTCCAGCACCGCGCCGTCGGCGAGCCGGCTGGGCTGCTGGACGGTGCCCTTGCCGAAGGTGCGCCCGCCCACCACCACGGCCCGGCCGCGGTCCTGCAGGGCGCCGGTGAGCAGTTCGGCGGCGCTCATCGTGCCGCCGTCGACCAGCACCACCAGCGGGGTGTGCTGGTCGCCGCCGGGCGGGGCGGCCAGCTCCCGGGTGCCGCCGCGGTCCTGGTACGAGCCGACCGGGCCGCCGTCCAGGAACACCCCGGCGGTGTCGGCGGCCTCGTCGACCAGCCCGCCGGAGTTGCCGCGCAGGTCGAGCACCACGCCGGCCCGCGCGCCGCGCACGGCGGCGCGCACCTGCTCGGCCACGCCGGAGGTGAAGGCGCGCACGGCGATCCGCACCACGCCGCCCGCCAGGTGCTCGACGGTCACCTGCTGGCTGTCCAGCAGCGCCCGGCGCAGCCGGACCTCGCGCTCCTCGCCGTCGTCGCGCCGCACGGCCAGGACGACCTCCGAGCCGGGCTGCCGCTCGGCGCCCTCGCGTCCGCGCAGCCGGGCGACCACCTCGGTGACCGGCAGCCGGTCGGCCTCGTCCTCGCCGATCCGCAGCAGCCGGTCGCCGACCGCGATCCCGGCGGCGGCCGCCGGCCCCGCCGCGCGCACCTGGGAGACGGTGGTGACGCCGTCCTCGCCGCGGCCCACGGACAGCCCCACGCCCAGGTAGCGGCCGTCCAGGCCCTGGCTGAACTCGGCGTACTCCTGGGCGCTGTAGTACGCGCCCCAGCGGTCGCCGGTGGCCCCGATCAGGCGCTCGGCCTGCTGCTCGGAGAGGTCGGCGCCGGCCGGGTCCTGGCCGGCGCCGACGGTCGCGGCGGCGGCCTGCGCGGTGTCGGCGGACGGCGGACGCGCCGTCGTACCCGGTTCGCCCCAGGCGCCGGTGGCGGCCCCGGCCAGCAGGACCACGCCGAACACCAGGCTGAGGGTGGCCACCTGACGCGCCGCGCGGGGAGTGACTGGCATGGTCCGGAGTCTAGGACCTCACGGAAACGCCCCGGCCCGCGAAGCGGCGCCGACGGAACGCCGACGGCCCCGGACGGCGCAGTGCCGTCCGGGGCCGTTCGGGACCGTTCGAGGCCGTCCGGGCCGTCGGGGCCTAGACCTTGAGGTACTTGCGGAGGGTGAAGAAGGCCGCGATGCCGGCCATGCCCATACCCACCACGACCAGCAGCGGTATCACCGCCAGCACCGAGGAGAGGCCGATGAAGTGGATGAACTGCACCCGCTCGGCGAGCCAGTTCTGCACGAAGAAGTGACCGCCGAGCAGCAGCCCGGAGGCCATCACCGCGCCGAGCAGCGCGGAGAACGCCGCCTCCGCGATGAACGGCATCTGCACGTAGAAGTTCGAGGCACCGACCAGGCGCATGATGCCGGTCTCGCGCCGCCTGCTGTACGCCGACACCCGGACGGTGTTGACGATCAGCAGCAGGGCGACGAAGAGCATCAGCACCATGATGACGAAGGCCGCCGTCTGGAGGCCGTTCAGCAGGCCGAAGAGGTTCTCCAGGATCTTCCGCTGGTCCTCGACCGACTTGACGCCGGGTTTGCCGGCGAAGGCACTCTGGATGACGTCGTACTTGGTCGGGTCCTTGAGCTTGACCCGCCAGGACTGCGGGATGGCCTCCGGGCCGAGGACGGAGATGAGCGGGTTGTCCGGGTTCATCTCCTTCCAGTGCTTGTACGCCTCGGCGGAGTTCTCGAAGGTCGAGGTCTGGACCACCGAGTCCATCTTGTCCAGCTGGGTCTTGATGTCGGCGATCTGCTGGTCGGTGGCCGCGCCCTTGTCGCACTGGGGCGAGTTCCGGGCGTCGGCCTTGGTGCAGAAGTAGATGCTCACCTCGACCTTGTCGTACCAGTACCCCTTCATCGAGTTGACCTGGTCGCGGACCAGGAGGGAGGCACCGGCGAGGGCGAGGGAGAGCGCGACGCTGACGACGACCGCGATGGTCATCGTCAGGTTGCGGCGGAGACCCACACCGATCTCCGACAGGACGAACTGGGCGCGCATGCGTTCAACAACTCCAGGGTCGGTACTGCTGGTCGGGCGAGGCGGGCGGGCGGCCCACGGGGTCAGCGCCGAAAGGTCAGTGCTGGTACCCGTAGACGCCGCGGGCCTGGTCGCGGACCAGCAGCCCCTTGTCGAGTTCGATGACGCGCTTGCGCATCTGGTCGACGATGGCCTGGTCGTGGGTGGCCATCAGCACGGTGGTGCCGGTGCGGTTGATCCGGTCGAGCAGCTTCATGATGCCGACCGAGTTCTGCGGGTCGAGGTTGCCGGTGGGCTCGTCCGCGATCAGCAGCATCGGGCGGTTGACGAACGCCCGGGCGATCGCCACGCGCTGCTGCTCACCACCGGACAGCTCGCCCGGCATGCGGTCCTCCTTGCCGCCGAGGCCGACCAGGTCGAGCACCTCGGGCACCACCTTGTTGATGGCGCTCTTCGGCTTGCCGATGACCTCCAGCGCGAACGCGACGTTCTGCGCGACCGTCTTGTTGGGCAGCAGGCGGAAGTCCTGGAAGACGGTGCCCAGCTGGCGGCGCATGTGCGGCACCTTCCAGTTGGACAGCTTGCCCAGGTCCTTGCCCAGCACGTGCACCTCACCGCTGCTGGGGCGCTCCTCGCGCAGGCACAGGCGCAGGAAGGTGGACTTGCCCGAGCCGGACGAGCCGACCAGGAAGACGAACTCACCCTTCTCGATCTCCAGCGAGACGTTGTCCAGGGCGGGACGGTTCTGCTTGGGATAGGTCTTGGAGACGTTGTCGAATCTGATCACGGCTGCATCACGGAGGCCATCCTAGGCGGCGCCAGTCCTGGGTCGGTCCGCCCCTCGGCATGCCCGGCCCGGGGCGGGCGAGGGGAGCGGTACGGCCGCTCCCGGCTTGGGACCATACGCGAACGGGCGCCCGGCCCGCAGGTTCGGACCGCGACGGCGCCACGGGAGTGGGGGAGAATGACCGCATATGCCCCGAAAATTGGGAGCCATCTCACAGCCCGGGGGCCGGAACGCCGGGAACCTGGCACAGTGGAGGGTGCGGTCGGGCCCGACCGCTCCGCCGCACAGGGCACGACAAGGAACCAAGGCCCGGTCCGGTGCGTTTGCAGTAGCAGCGAGGAGGAGATCGCATGACCTGCGACCATCTGGTGTGCGCCCACTGCAACGGCCGCGTCAGCGAGGGCCGCTGCCCCGCGTGCCGTGCCACCCGGGCCCGGCTGCAGGAGCAGCAGGGTCCGTTCGCCGCGCTCACGCCCGCGATGCTGCTGGCCGTACTGGCCGGACTGCTCGCGGTGGCGCTGATCGCGCGGCAGGCGCTGGCCTGAGAGACGAGAGCGAAGGCCCCCGACCGGTGAACCGGTCGGGGGCCTTCGCTCGTTCTGTCGTACAGGGATACCGGGGCTACCCCGCGTGACCGCTCACCGCGCGGCGGTCTCGCGCCGCTTGCGCCGGCGGACGCCGGCCTCGATGCTGTGCTCGATGTTCATCGAGGCCGCCCTCCTCACGCCTGGCTCGCGGTTTCCCGCTGCTTCCTCCACCGGATGCCGGCCTCGATGAAGCCGTCGATGTCGCCGTCCAGCACGCCCTGCGGGTTGCCGACCTCGAACTCGGTGCGGACGTCCTTGACCATCTGGTACGGGTGCAGCACGTAGGAGCGCATCTGGTTGCCCCAGGAGCTGCCGCTGTCCTTGAGCGCGTCCATCGCCGCGCGCTCCTCCTGGCGGCGCCGCTCCAGCAGCTTGGCCTGGAGGACGTTCATCGCGGACGCCTTGTTCTGGATCTGCGAGCGCTCGTTCTGGCAGGAGACCACCACGCCGGTCGGGATGTGCGTGATGCGCACCGCCGAGTCGGTGGTGTTGACGCCCTGGCCGCCGGGGCCGGAGGCGCGGTAGACGTCGATGCGCAGCTCCGACTCGTCGATGTCGACGTGGTCGGACTGCTCGACGACCGGGAGCACCTCGACACCGGCGAACGAGGTCTGCCGGCGGCCCTGGTTGTCGAACGGGGAGATGCGGACCAGGCGGTGCGTGCCCTGCTCGACCGAGAGGGTGCCGTAGGCGTACGGGGCCTTGACGGTGAAGGTCGCGGACTTGATGCCGGCCTCCTCCGCGTACGAGGTGTCGTACACCTCGGTGGGGTACCCGTGCCGCTCGGCCCAGCGCAGGTACATGCGCATCAGCTGCTCGGCGAAGTCGGCGGCGTCCACGCCACCGGCCTCGGCGCGGATGTTGATCAGCGCCTCGCGGGCGTCGTACTCGCCCGACAGGAGGGTGCGGACCTCCAGCTCCTCGACCGCCTTGGCGACGGCCGCCAGCTCGGCCTCGGCCTCGGCGCGGGTGTCCGCGTCGTCCTCGGCCTCGGCCAGCTCGAACAGGACGCCCAGGTCGTCGATGCGGCCGCGGAGGCCCTCGACCCTGCGCAGTTCGCCCTGGAGGAAGGAGAGCCTGCTGGTCACCTTCTGCGCGTTCGCCAGGTCGTCCCACAGGTCGGGGGCGGCTGCCTCCTCCTCCAGACGCGCGATGTCGGCCCGGATCTTGTCCAGGTCGAGGACGGCCTCGATCGACCCCATGGTCGTTTCGAGGTTCTTGAGCTCTTCGGAAGGATCGACGGCTGCCACGCCCCCAGGGTAATGGTTCCCGGGAGGCTTCTGACGACCGCGGGTGCGTCCGGCCCGCCCATGACCCGTCCACGACCGGCCGATGACCCGTCCACGACCGGCTCGGCGGGCCCCGGGCGGCCCCTGGAAACCGCCCCCGCTACGGGGCCCGCGGCGCCGTGGAGGCGGTGGCCGGACGCGGCCCGGGGCCGGCGTCCGGGGCGGTGGCGGCGAAGGCGGTCCAGGCCGCGGCCGCGCCGGCCAGCAGCAGCACCACCGCGACCAGCACCGCCAGCACCCGGCGACGGCGCAGCAGCGCCTGGCGGTCCCGGCGGTGGGCCGCCCCCGGGGCGGTCCGCTGGGCCCGCGACTCGGCCGCGTAGGAGGCCAGCTCGTTCGCCGAGGGGCGGCGCAGGCTGGTGTGGGTGTCCCGGGTGGAGTCCGGGGCGACGCCGGGCACCAGCGGGACGGCCGGGCCGCGGCGGCGCTTGTGGGTGCCGGGGGCGGCGTCCACCTCGGCGTACACCGCCTCGCCCGGGGTCAGCTGCTCCTCGACGGGCGCCCGGCCCTGCTGCGGGACGGCCAGCACCGGCAGCCCGGCCAGGGCCGGCAGCTGCTCGCGCAGCCGGGCGGCCAGCTCGGCGGCGCGCAGCCGGGAGGCCGGGGCCTTGGCCAGGCACTCGGCGATGATCCGCCACAGGCCGTCGGGCAGCCCGGGGATCGGCGGCACCTGCTCGGTGACGTGCCGGCGCAGCACCGCGCCGGTGTGGCCGCCGCCGAACGGGGTGAAGCCGGCCAGCAGCTCGTACAGCACGGTGGCGAGGGCGTAGATGTCGACGGCGGCGCGCGGCTCCAGGCCCTCGATGATCTCGGGGGCGAGGTAGTCGGGGGTGCCGATGATCCGGGTGGCCCGGGTGCGGCGCGGGGCGTCGACCAGCCGGGCCACGCCGAAGTCGGTCAGCTTGGCGCGCGGGGCGCCGCCCGGGCCGGGGGCGGCGGTGAGGTCGAGCAGCACGTTCTCCGGCTTGACGTCCCGGTGCACGATGCCGGCCGCGTGCGCGGCGGCCAGGCCGTCGGCGACGTCCGCGATCACCGAGGCGGCGATCTGCGGGGGCAGCGCGCCGTCGCGCTCCAGCCGGGAGCGCAGGTCGGTGCCCTGGACCAGCTCCATCACCAGGGCGAGGTCGCTGCCGTCCACGACCATGTCGCGCACGCCGACCACCCGGGGGTGGTCGAGGCTGGTCAGCGCGGCGCGCTCCTGGACGAAGCGCCCGACCAGCACCTGGTCGGCGGCCAGGTCCTCGCGCAGCAGCTTGACCGCGACCGGACCGTCCGGACCCTCGCCGAGCCAGACCGTCCCGGCCGAGCCGCGGCCGATCACCTGGTGGACGGTGTAGCGGCTGCCGATCTTGCGTGCCAATGCTGCTCCGTGGGCGGCGGGAGCGCTCCGGGAGGCTCCGGAGCGCTCGGTGGGGCGGGACAACAGCGACCAACCTACGCGCCCGAACGCCCTCCGCGGGCCGCCTGAGGGCGCTCGACGGGTACCGGGCGGCGGGAATTCTCGTGAATTGTCGACAAAGCGTCAATCCTGCCGAGCGGGGCGACGACGGACGCCCCCGGCATCCGTCGCGTCAGTTCTTCGTGCTGCCGAACAGCTCCGTCACCCAGTCCTTCGCGGTGGAGAACCAGTCCTGGACGTTGGCCCAGTAGTCCGGCAGCGGGGTGAAGTTCCACAGCGCCAGCACGGCCACCGCCAGTACCAGCAGCACCATGAGACAGCCCTTCAGGCAGCCCAGGCCCGGGATGTACATCCGGTTGCGGCTGCGCGGACGCGGCTCGCGGCGCGGAGCCTCCCGGGGTGCCTCGCGCGGCGGCTCGGCGCGGCGCTGCGGGGACTCGCGGTGCTGCGGCGCGGGCGGCTCGGCCCGGCGCGGCGGGGCGGCCGGGGCCGCCTGCCGGGGGGCCGGGTGCTGCGGGACGGGCGCGGGCGCGGGCCGGTGGCCGCCGGGCGGGGCGGCCGGGGGCTGCTGCTGCGCCCGCTGCGGGCGGCCGTACGGCGGGGCCGGCTGCGGGGGCTGGTTGTAGCCGCCGGGCGGCTGCGGGCGTCCACCGGCCTGGCCGGGTCCGCCACCGTGGCCGCCCTGGCCGCCCGGGCCGGACTGGTAGGGCGGCGGGGCGACCGGCGGACGCTGGGCGTAGCCGGGCGGCGGGGCCTGCCGGTAGCCGCCCGGAGGCTGCTGCCCCGGCTGCTGGTAGCCCTGCGGAGCGCCCTGGGGCGGACGGCCGCCCGCCTGGTAGGGCGGCGGGGCGACCGGCGGTTCCTCGAAGTCCTCGGGCCCGTAGTACGCGATCTCGGTCTGCTGGTTGCGGTCCCGGGCCGCCCGGAGCTGGGTCTGCCACGGGTGCGGAGCCTCGGGCTGCGGCGGGCCGGACGGGGGCGGCGGCGGTACGGCGGCGGGCGGCATCACCCGGGTCGCGGCCGCCGGGTCGAACGGGGGCGGCTGGGTGCCCATCACCCGGGTCGCCGCCGCCGGGTCGTACTGGCCCGGCTGACCGGGCTGCTGGCCGGCCGGGAGCACCTGGGTGCGGTCCTCGGCCCCGAACGGCGCGTCCGCCGACAGCCCGGGCACGCCCACCGGCCCGCCCGGCACCGCGGCCGGCTGCGGGTCCGGCACCAGCAGCGCGCCGACGGCCAGCGCCGCGTCCACCGCCGCCGGGGAGGCGTGCACGCCCACCCCGGCCGCGACCACCCGCAGGGCGCCCGCCAGCGACACCGCGCTCGGCCGCTGCGCCGGGTCCTTGCGCAGGCAGCGCTCGATCACCGTCCAGAGCGGCTCCGGCATGGTGGACGGCCGCTGCGGCTCCTGGGCGAGGTGCGCCTGCAGGATCGCCAGCGGGTTGTCGCCCTGGAACGGCTGGCGGCCGGTGACCAGCTCGTACAGCATGATCCCGGCGCCGTAGACGTCCACCGCGGAGGTCTGCGGCCGGCCCTCGGCGGACTCCGGCGCGACGTACGCGGGGGTGCCGACGAACTCGTGGCTGCGGGTGATCCCCGGGGAGTCGGCGAGCCGGGCGATGCCGAAGTCGGTCAGCATCGGGTGCATCTGCTCGGTGCCGTCGACGACGGCGGTGGCGAGCAGCACGTTGGCCGGCTTGAGGTCGCGGTGCACGACGCCGTCGACGTGGCTGGCGGCCAGCGCGTCGGCGACCTGGGCCATCAGCAGCGCGCCGGCGATCGGGCTGAACGGGCCGTTGCCGCGCAGGTAGCGGGCCAGGTCCGGGCCGTCCACCAGGTCCATCACCAGGGCCAGCAGCTCGCCCTCGACGACCAGGTCGCGGACCTTGACGATGTTCGGGTGGGTCAGCCGCAGCAGCACCGAGCGCTCCCGCAGGAAGCGCATCACCACGTCCGGGTCGGCGGCGAGCTCCTCGCGCAGGATCTTGATCGCCACCAGCTGCCCGGGCGCGCTGCCGGGAACCTCGACGTCGGCGCGGACCCGGCCGCGCCACACGGTGCCGGTGGCGCCCCGTCCGAGGGGGTTCTCCTCCAGCAGATACTTGCTGCCGACTGGCCGCACCTGTCGCACTCCTCGTCGTGCCGCCCGCGCGGGGCGCTCCTCCGCCGGTGCGGTGAGCCTGCCGGGCCCGTGTATTCGGGCCACTCTAACGGGGCCCGTCGACGTTTTCGGGGCGACCGGCAGGGGCTTTCGCCCGGGTTGGGGGACATCCCCTACGGGAAGACCCGGAGCGTTCGCGGACGGTTCCGCGGGAGCCTCGGGGTCTGCCCTTACGGGCGCCGGT
The DNA here is from genome assembly GCF_042887135.1 of Kitasatospora sp. NPDC057965. Lineage (NCBI taxonomy): Bacteria > Bacillati > Actinomycetota > Actinomycetes > Kitasatosporales > Streptomycetaceae > Kitasatospora > Kitasatospora sp. NPDC057965. Next base: position 40,802 of record NZ_JBHVPZ010000014.1, on the reverse strand, counting down.
TGACCTGATTCCCCGTCGCCTCCACCATGGCGATGATCGCAAGATCGTCAAATCCGGTACGGTGCGCGGACTGTCCGTGACGGATGGCAGGATGACACTCGCCACTCCTGTGGCCCAAGCGGTGTCGCGGCCACCCTCCGCACCCCGCGGCGGCCCCGGACAACGGCACAAGGCGTCACACCAGCAGAAGGGACCGCGGGCGAGATGCAGATCCGGCTGACCGTCCTCCGACCGCGCAGCGGCCCGGCAGCCGCCGGCTCCGCCATCCCCTACGTGGACGTGCTGGTCACCGCCCCCGTCGGCACCGCGCTCGGCTCCCTGGCGGGTGCCCTCGCCGGCGCCGTGGGCGTGCGCGGACCACGGGCCGCGACCCATGTGCACCTCTACGCCGGGGCGCACCGGGTCGACGAGCACACGCTGCTCGGCCACCCACCGCTGCTCGACGGCGCCGTGCTCTCGCTCAACGAGCCCGACCCGACGGCCGACGACCCCGACGACACCCCGGCCGCCGCCGAGCTGCGCGTCGTCGGCGGCCCCGACGCCGGCGGCGTGCACCGCCTGCACGGCCGGGAGATCCGGGTCGGCCGCTCCGGCGAGGCCGACGTGCCGGTCGACGACCCCGACGTCTCCCGGCTCCACCTCGCCCTGCACCTCGCCGACGACGGCACGGTGACCGTCCGCGACCTCGGCTCCACCAACGGCACCACGGTCGACGGCCGGATCGTCCCGCCCGGCCCGCCCGAGGAGGCCGTCCCGCTGGACGGCACCGGCCTGCTGCGGATCGGCGAGACCACCCTGCGGATCGTCGCCCCGCACCCCCGCGACGGCTCCGGCGCACCCGCCCGCGCGGCGCTGCCCGACGGCCACGGCCACCTCCAGCTCGCCGCCCCCGCCCCGGTCCGTCCTGCCCCGCCCGCCGAGGAACCGCCGGCCGCCCCCGAGCCGCCCGCCGGGCGCGGGCGCGGCCTGCTCTCGCTGCGCCTCGGCCGCTCCGCCGCCGAACCGCCCGAGGAGAGCGCCGAGCGCCACCACGCCGCCGTCCGTACCCGGCAGGCCGCCGCCCAGCGCGAACGCTGGCCCGACCTCGCCACCCTGCTGCTCAACGCCCTCGGCCCGGGCCCCCGGCTCTGGGAGCGCGGCCCCGGCCACCCCGACGCGCTCACCCTGCGGCTCGGCACCGCCGACCGGCCCGGCGGCCCCGGCACCTCCCCCGGCACCGTGCTGCCCGCCGTCCCGGTCACCGTCGACCTGCAGACCGCCGGCAGCCTCGGCCTCAGCGGCCCGCGCGAGCGCCTCGACGCGCTCACCCGCGCCGTCGTCGCCCAGCTCGCCGCCCTGCACCCGCCGACCGGGCTCAGCCTGGTGGTGGTCGACGCCGACCCGCTCCGCACCCCGCAGGACCGCGCCGACACCTGGGCCTGGGCCCTGTGGCTGCCCCACCTGCGCCCCACCGAGGGCCAGGACTGCCGGCTGCTGCTCGGCCTCGACGACGAGCAGGCCACCGCCCGGCTCACCGAGCTCACCGCCCGGCTCAGCGGCCCGGTCGGGCTCGGCGGCCACCCCGCCACCGTCGTCGTGGTCGACGGCCGCCCCGGCACCGAGTCCGCCCGGCTCGCGCTCGACCTGCTGCTGCGCCAGGGCCCGGCGGTCGGGATCTTCCCGGTCTGCCTCGCCGAACAGCCCGAACTGCTGCCGCGCGGCCTCGGCGCCACCGCGCTGATCACCGGCGAGGTCGGCACCCAGCTCTCGATCGACCGCCCGGGCCCGGTCGCCCGCGGCCGGGAGACCCTGCACGAGGTGTCGCTGGACGCCGTCTCGGACGCCTGGGCCGAGCGGCTCGCCCGGGTCCTCGCCCCGCTGCGCGAGGCCACCCCGGCCAACCGCGGACCGCTGCCGGACGCGCTGCGCCTGCTCGACCTGCTCCAGCTGGACACCGTCACCCCGGCCAAGCTCTCCGCCCGCTGGGCCGCCCACGCCGGCGGCATCGGCGCCGCCACCGCGCTGCTCGGCACCACCCGCGACGAGCTGTGCGTCCTCGACCTCGCCGACCCCGAACTCACCCTGCCGTCCCCCGACCCGGGCGGGCCGCACCTGCTGATCGGCGGCGCGCGCGGCTCCGGCAAGACCGAGCTGCTGCGCACCCTGGTCGCCTCGCTGGCCGCCTCCGAGCGGCCCGAACGCCTCGCCGTCACCATCGTCGAGGGGCGGGCCGCCGAGGACGGGCTCGCCGGGTGCAGCGAACTGCCGCACGTCACCGGCCGGGTCAACGCCGCCACCGACCCGCGGGCCGCGCTGCTCGCCGCCGAGGCGCTGGAGGACGAGCTGACGCTGCGCGAGCGGCTGTTCGACGGGCTGGACTTCGCCTCCTGGCACGCCGCCCGGATCCTCGACGGGGAGCCCGTCCCGGTCCCCGCCGTGGTCGGCGCCCCGACCGCCCCGGCCGCCCCGGCCACGCCCCGCGTCATCCACCCGCGCAGCCCCGAGTCCCCCGCCGCCCCGGTGGCCGCACCCGCCGCCGGGCCGTGCCCGCCCCGGCTCGTCGTCGTGGTCGACGACTACGACGCCCTGCTCTCCCCCACCTCCCCGGCCGGCCGCCCCCTCGCCCGCGCCCTCGCCGCCGCCGCCCGCCGTGGCGGCCCGCTCGGCATCCACCTCGCCGTCACCACCGGGCGCCCCGACGAGACCACCGGCACCGAGGTCGACGACGCCGCCCTGCTGCGGATCGCCCTGCGCACCGACGACCCGGCCGACTCCGACCTCCTCATCCACCTCGGCGACGCCGCCGCCCTCCCCGACACCACCCCCGGCCGCGGCTACCTCCGCCTCCCCGACGGTGGCGTCACCGCCTTCCAGGCCGCCCGCATCAGCGGCCGCATCCCCCGCACCGCCACCCTGCGCCCCACCGTCGTCGCCATAGACCCCCACGCCCTCGGCGCCCCACCCGCCCGCCGCCCCGTCCGCGAACTCGGCAACGGCCCCACCGACCTCGCCCTCCTCGCCAGCGCCCTCCAACGCGCCGCCGCCCGCTGACGCGTCGGGGGCGGTTCCTTTCCGGGCGACCGCAGGGACATCGGGGAGAAGCCATCGACCGGCCCGCCGCGACCACGGCGGGGGCGGAGGCAGTCGAGGAGGGGATCAGCACCGGCGGGCCCGCGTCCACGGACCCGGGCCCGCCGGGAAAGAACCTGCGGTGGTCGTCACCGGTCGTGGTGAGACAGGACGGCGGTCAGCCGGTCCTCCAGGAGTTCGGCTTCCTCGTGGTCGTGGGCGAGCACGACGTATTCGAGAGTCCCGGCGGAGGCCGTGGCGTCGGAGGCGATGACGATGCCACGCCGGCGCCGTGGATCCCAGGCGAGTCCGCGCTCCCCCAGGGCCGGCAGCAGCCGGTCGAGCGCGGGCGCCCGGACGTTGACCCTGCTGACCAGGACATGGCTGTCCGTCCAGTGCGGGCCCACCAGGGTCTCGGCGATGTGGTGCAGATGGGTGCTGGCGCCCATCCGCGCGTTGACCTCGTTGAACCACACGTCCCCGGCCTGGTCGATCACGGCGTCGATGCTGGCCGGGCCGCGATAGCCGAGGTCCCGGATGAGGCGGGCCAGCCGCAGGGCCTCGGCGGTGAACCGCTCCCAGGCCGGCCCCGGCACGCTCCCGGGCGGCAGTACGAGTCCGGCGAAGACCGGTGGGTGCCGGTCGATGCGGAGGCGTCCCCCGTTGAGGACGACGGGCTCGCCGCGCTCCGGGCAGTCCACCTCGACGTACACGGACGTGCAGCCGGGGTGGAACACCTCCAGGACGACCTCTCCCAGCGGGGCGTGGGTGGCGGTCAGTCCGGTCTCCTCGAGGACCTGACCGTGGTCGGCCGCGTCATCGAGGACGATGGTGCGCAGGGCCCCGGTGCCCTCCAGGCCCGGCTCGGTGGTGATCACGGTGTTGCCGTGGCCGCCGACCGCGCGGTCGCGTTTGAGGATGACGGACTTGTGCGTGGCGAGGAGCCGGCGCAGGGTGCGGACCAGGTCCTCGCTGGTGCGGCACGCGATGCCGTCCGGAACGGCGAACCCGGCCCCCGCCGCCAGGGCACGGAAGACGACCTTGCTGTTGAGGAGTTCCGCGCCGCCTTCCGCCATGAACCGCGACCCGGTGACGAGACCCAGTTCCTGTGCGAGGATCTCGGCGCCCCGGTCGTGGATGTAGGGGCGGAACTCCCAGTCGGGGGTCACCAGTTCGCGCAGACGGCCCAGGACGTGCGCCGAGTGCAGCACCCCCTGGGTGAGGATGTCCGCGTCCGGCGCGACCACGTGGACGCGGTCCGGGCGGATGCCGGTGTGCCGCGCGACGTGTGCGAGGAAGGCGCCGGGGACGGGCCCCGGCAGGACAAGGGCGTCCCCGTCCCGCGCCAGCCACACCAGGCGCTTCGTCCCGAACAGGTGGTCGTCGATGTCGTCCCGTGTGAGCAGGTCCATGCGGTCGACCATGTGCTCGGTCCAGGCGTTGTGGAGCCAGAGGCGCGGCATCAGGACCCGGCCTTCCCGCCGGCGGCGTCCAGGTACCAGACCCGCAGGAACCCGTCGTCATCGACGTGGGCGGTGTCGGGCAGCCGCCAGCCGGGCACCCAGGCCGCCCGCTCCGCGTACCGGTAGCCGGTCCGGATCAGGAGGCGGTCGTTCTCGTCGCGGCCGATGATCGAGCCCTCGTACAGCGGCACCTTGCCCACGTCCGTCATCAGGGTGAAGTGCGGGCGCACGCGGCCGGACACCAGGCCCGAGGCGCCCAGTCGGCGGTGCAGTTCGAGGCCCTCCGCGACGGACGTGCGGTGGTGGTTCATGCCGCGGATCGGGACGCAGTGGAACAGGTAGTGCGCCTCGATGTCCATGGAGCGCAGCTCGTCGAAGAGTTCGACGAGGGTGTCGAGGGTGTCGTTGAGTCCTCGCAGCAGCACCGTCTGGTCGTAGAGGCGTGCGCCGGTTTCCCGGAGTGCCGCGTACGCGTCCCTGACCTCGGGGAACAGCTCGCCCTTGTGGTTGATGTGCGTGGCGATCTCGATCCGGAACGCCGAGCGGCGCCGTAACGCACGCTGCATGCGCGCGTCGACCCGGCGCGGGTCCTGGAGCGGCACCCGGGTGGCGATGCGCACGGTCTCGACCTGGGGCGCGTGCTCCTCCAGCGCGTCCAGCAGCCATTCGATCCGGTCGACCAGGACCAGCGGGTCGCCGCCGGTGACGAGCACCTCACGGACGTCCCGGTTCTCCGGGGCCGTACCGCAGTAGCGGGCGATCAGTTCCAGGTCCTCGCGGGAGAGCGTCAAGGTGTCGTACTGCCCGCGGATGCACCAGCGGCAGTGCGCGGCACAGATCGTGGTGGGTTCGACCAACAGCGTCCGCCGGTACAGCTTCTCGACGCCGCGCAGCCGGCGCCCCTCGAAGACGGGGTGCATCTCGGACTCGTAATGACGTGCGACCTCGAAGGTGCGCCCGGCCGTCTCCGCCGGATCGATGACGTACTGCAGATCGAGGAAGGGGAGCGGTTCACCGGCCTCCTCGCGCTTCCTGCGCAGGTACGGGGAGATCTTCTCGGCGAAGACGCCGTTCTTGGCTCCGGCCATAGCGGTACGACCGTTCCTTCCAGGGTCGCCTGGGCAGGAGGAGTGACCAGGCAGGTGAGACCGCCGCCTCGGGCTGCGGGGAGGAACGCCCCGATGACGCGCAGGTACCAAGGGACCGGGTGCGGTGGGGGCAGTCGCCTCCGCACCGGGACAGGTGGGTCCGGTACGAACGAGTCAACAGCAGGACTGCGGTACGTGCCATCCGCCAGGGGCGTTCGAGTGACCGGGCGACCCCGGCCCGGACAGGGCTGCCGCCGGACCGGGCCCGGAGTCCCCCGACCCCCGGGCCCGCCCCTACCCCGGTGACCCGCCGGTCAGATCAACAGGGCACCACGGCGTCGAGGGTGACCGGCGTCGATCCCCAGCCGGGCTTGGTGACGCTGAAGCTGCCGTGCACGGTGGAGCCGCACGCCACGGTGCCGCCGACGCCGCGCACGGCGGTCCTGCTGAGATCGAAACGCGTCCACCGGTTGAGCGAGCCGAGCGAGTTGCCGCCCACCACCTCACCGGACAGCACGGTCACCAGGTCCTCGGGCTGCGGGTACGGGCCGCCCGGGCTCGGCGGGCCGGCCAGGTAGATCCAGCCCACCAACTGCACGTCGCTGCCGTTCACCTCGGCGCACAGCCAGGTCGCCAGCCCGGCCTGCAGCTTGGTCGAGCTGCAGATCTCCGCGGTGGCGGTCGTGTTCGCGGCGCCGGTCTGGGCGGCACCCGCCTGGGTGGGCGCCGCCAGCATCGCCACCGCACCGGCGGCACCGGCCAGCGTCAGGCCGAGTCGGTTCGTTCGCATCGTCCTACTCCTCCTCTGCTCCGTCTTCGGAATCCCACGGTATGGACATGCCACATATGACATTTCATCCATGCCATGGCGGTTACTCTGGCACGCATGGCGAAGGCCCCGCAGTCGATCAGCCTGGGGATCGATCATCAGACCGGAAACCGGCCTTCGATGGCGTGATCACCGCTGCTTGACACCAGGCGCCCCGATCGGAGCCACCCGGCCGTGGCGAAGCCGCCGGGATCTTCCACCGCGCTGCCGCAGGAAAGCAGGGGGCCCGCACCCAGAGGCGCGGGCCCACCGAAGAGACCGATTCAGCGCGTGTCGTGAGGGGTGAACCGCTTTCACCCGGGACCCGGCCCTGCCCGGCGCGGCTAACCGGCCCCGACGGGGACGGGCTCGCGGACGTTCACGTCGATGTCCGCATCGGCCGCCGGGGGCTTCGGCGGGCAGAGGCGGTCGAGGAGGACCGGGGCCAGCGTCCGCAGGGTGCCGAGGTCGAGGTCGGACTCCAGGCAGGCGTCCAGGAGGAGGCGGGCCCCACCGCCGACGAGGAGGACGTTGCCGTTGACCCGGTTGATGACGATCGACTGGTCGGGCCGGTCGGGATGCGGGGAGCGGCTGACCACGTGGCGCAGCGGGACGGCGGCGGGGAAGCCGGAGTCGCGGCGGAGCTTCGTCCCCCGCTCGACGAGTTCGGCCGGACTCATCCGGGACAGCAGGCCGAGCAGCAGTTCCCGCGGCACCCAGCCCGCGCTGTAGTACCCGGGGATGTCGGCCGCCGCGTCGTTCAACTCCTGGGCCCAATCCGCCGCACGTTCCGGGGTCAGCCCCTCGGCGACCTCGTAGTCGTAGTAGACGTCGATGTCCTCTCCGGCGGCCCGCTTGAGACTCAGGCCGAAGTCCTCCAGATGGCGGAAGATCGGCGCGTTGTGCTCCAGGGAGAAGGTGCCGGCCCCGAAGGAGCCGATGATCTCCGGGTTCTCCAGGACGAAGTCGAAGGTCTCCTTGGCCTCCGCCTCGGTCTCCCCGGGGAAGCCGAAGAACAGGAAGCAGTGCATCCAGATCCCGGCGAGGGTGGCGTCGGAGAGGTTGCGGACCATCACCTCCCGGCGGGTGTTCTTGCGCATCAGCGCCAGCACCCGCTCGGACGCGGACTCCAGCCCGACGTAGAGCGACCGGAAGCCCATCCGGTGGAGGTTGGCGAAGTCCTCCCGCTGGAAGAAGTCCTCGAACTTCATGAGCCCGGTAAAGTGCCATCCGGTGGTGTCCCGGGCCGGGGTCCGCTCCCCGAGGAGGCGGGCGAGCTTCGGCGGGACCGCCTCGTCGTTGAACGAGAAGTGCCGCACGCCGTACCGGTCGGAGAGGCTCCTGAGGGTATCGATGACCGTGTCGACCTGGTAACCGGCGTACTTCTCGCCGTAGACCATCCCGTGATGGCAGAACTCGCACTTCCCCCAGTAGCAGCCGCGCGAGGAGAGCAGCGGCAGGGTGGTCTCCGCCGACAGGTACCGGGTGAGCGGCAGGTCGTCGAAGTCCGGCACCGGGATCTCCTGCGGCCGGAGCGGAGCGCTCGGCTTCGCGGAGACGACGCGCCCGTCGCTGCTGCGGTACACCACGCCCGGCACGCCCTCGGTCAGCGGCAGTCCGTCGCGCAGGTTGCGCAGGATGTGCTCCGCCGGCCGCTCACCCTCGTTGCGGACGACCACGTCGAAGAACCGCTCGAACCACTCCGGCTTGAGGACGCCACGCTCGAAGATCCGGGAGAAGATCGTGCCGCCGACGAGGATCGGCACGTCCGTCCGCTGTTTCAGGACGGATCCGAGGAGCAGCGTGAAGTAGAGCTGTTCCTGCCCGATACAGGAAAGTCCGATGGAACGGGCCGGCCGGGCGAGGATGTGCTCCTCGACCATCTCGCGGGCGAATTCCAGGAGCAGTGGCGGAGGGGATTCCACCATCCGCTCCAGTGCCGCCGACGACAGGTTCCCCTCGGCGAGCTGGAAACTGTACGGCCCGACCGCGAACTGCTCGCAGACCTGGGAGACCGCGTACAGGTAGGTCCCCAGGGACCTCACTGCCAGGTAGTGGCGGTCGAAGTACTCGTCTCCCCCCTCCCCGTCGGCGCCGGCGTCGGCGCCCCTCAACCTCGCGAGGTCGGCGCGGAAGTCCGCGGAACTGGCGAACACCGCCAGGTAGGCGTCCTTGATGTCGGACGGCTGGTCCAGCCCGGCAACCTCCCTGGCGAGCAGGTCGGCGCACCGCTCGGAGAGCAGCCAGTCGTAGAAGAGGACGTTCAGGTCGAGGGAGTGGACGCCGTAGCCCGCGCGCCTCAGCCAGGCGGAGAGCGACGGCAGGGAAAGGGAGGGCTGAAAGGCACTCCACTGCGGCGGGAAGACGAGGAGCGTGTCCAGCACGTATTTCGATCCCTTCACGAGAGCGGCCCCTGCGCGAATACCGCACAGGAGCCATCGGCACTTCGGGGCAGACACGCCCGGGCATTCCGGAGGTTACTGCGCCAACTTCTTGGGGTTGTTGTTGTTGGTTCCGTTGTTGTGGTTGTTGTCGGCCTTGAGCAGTCCTTGCTCATCGGGATTCGTCAGGATGTCAACGATGTCACTGGGTTGCGCTTCCTTGAGGAGTTGCGCGATCTTCAGATTCATCTCACTGACGGGACTCGTCATGGCGGGCCTCCTTTCGAGGTGAGGCCCATCCTAACTGTTCGCATGCGGTCCGCCACTCAACGTAGCGTTCGGGTTGCGCGCCCACCCCCGGGACACGCCCCTGGCATCGAGGCGCCCGGAAACGGCTGTGGGGCCCGCTCGTACCGGGCCCCACAGCGTCACCTGTCTCTCGTACGAGCCCTTCCGGCTCAGGCGTTCTTCTGCTGGGGCTCCTCCCCGGGCTGGTCGACGACGGTGCGGGCGAGGATGGCGGAGTGGCCGGTGACGGTGCCCGGCTTGCCGAACTCGTTGCCCTCGGCGGCGACGACGGTGCGCTCGCCCAGGAACTCGTGGGTCTTCGGGTCGAAGATCCACTCGGTGCGGATTCCGCCGTCCACGCGTGCCACGGCCACGCCGTGCCGGCCCGAGGCGTCCACGGAGTCGTCCACGACGGTGACTCCGGGGATCTTCGCGGCGGCCCGGTAGAGCGCGGCACTGACGGCCGGCGGGGCGATCTGCTCGCGCAGCAGGTCGCCGATCGTCACGAAGGCCTCCTGGTCGGGGCCCGGGCCCATGCCCTTGGTCTCGGCGTAGATCTTCTTCAGCAGCGCCTCCGGGTCGGTCGGCAGCGCGGCCAGGTACGCGTACGTCGGGGCGTTGAGGCCCGGCTTGGGGTTCGGGTCGAGCCACATGCCGCCGTCGGCGCGCGGCGCCGGTTCCCCGGGCTTCGCCTTCTCCGGGGCGTTGGGCTTGCCGTCCTGCTCCCGCCCCTCCTTGAGGACGCCCCGCTGGCTGCCGTCCACCGAGAGCCAGATCTGGCGGCGGTGCGCGGGGTCGACCTTCGACTCCCCGGTGCTCATGTTGAGGCTGGAGAAGGCCACCAGGCTGTCCACGTACACGAACTGCTGCTTGCCCGGCTTGGGGTCGGGCTTGCCGGCGGCGGTGTCGGCCGCCTGGGTGAGCAGCTGGACGGCGCCCACGGGGGCGGCGTTCAGCGTGCCGCCGGCCTGCTGCTGCGCCTGCTGCGGCGCCTGCTGGGCCTGCTGCTGCGGCGCCGGCGTGCCGTCGGTGCCGCCGTTGCTCAGCACCAGCGCCAGCGCCAGTCCGCCCGCCAGGGCGGGCACCGCCACCCAGCCGAGCCGGCCGCGCCGGGCCCGCGCGGGCTTCGTCTCCCGGATCTCGCTCATCAGATGTCCCCTCAACAACCGGTGGCGGTCGGCGGAGAGCTCGGGCCTCGCCGGACCCGGCACCAGCCGGTCCAGCTCGACACGTTCGTCCTCGTTCATCGGTTCGTCTCCCGTATCGACCGGGCCGCGTCGACGCGGCCACCCCGTACCTGTCCGGGGGCCGGGCGCGGTTCCCGGCCGTTGCGCAGTTCCTCGTCGGCGAGCGCGCGCAGCTTGGTCCGGGCGCGCGAGAGCCGTGAACGCACCGTGCCGATCGGCACCCCCAGGGCCTCGGCCGCGCCCGCGTAGTCCAGCCCGCCCCAGACGCAGAGCCCGAACACCTCCCGCTCGGCCTTCCGCAGCCGCCCCAGCGCCCGCCGGGCGGCGGCCAACTGGGCGCTGTCGTCCAGCCGGCCCACCAGCTCGTCGGCGAAGTCCGGCACCACGTCCCGGGCCGGCAGCCGCTCCATCGCCGCCCGGTGCCGACGCGCCGCCCGGGCGGTGTTCCGCAGCACGTTGGCGGCGATCCCGAACAGCCAGGGCCGTACCGCCCCGCCGTCCTCGCGCAGCTTGTGCCGCAGCCGCCACGCCTCCAGGAAGGTCAGCTGGACGACGTCCTCCGCGACCGCCCAGTCCCCGGTGGCCCGCACGGCGTACCGGTACAGGTCACCCGCCGCCTCGTCGAACAGCTCCCCGAACGCCCACTGATCGCCATCCCGTATCCGTCCCCGCTGCGACAGTTCCACACCTCCACCTGTCCGCGGGCCCGGAGGAGTTCCGGAGCCGGACGGCGTAAGACGGCGGGCCCGCGTCCACCAGGGACGCGGGCCCGCCGTTCACAGCGTCAGCCGGGGGTCAGCGCATCGAGCCCGTGCGGAGCAGGGTGCGGATGACGCGCATCGCGACGGAGAGGCTGGACAGCTCGTAGTTGTCCGAACCCCTTATGTCGTCGAGGGTGCTCTTGGCGCGGTTCAGCAGGGTGGAGTTGAGGTCCGCCCAGGCCGTGTAGCGCTCCTCGGGGGCGGCGGCCTCGGGACCGCAAGCGAGGATGTCGGCGGTCAGCGCCGCGTGGGCCGCGAAGAGGTCCTCGCGGATGGCGGCGCGGGCCATCGACGACCAGCGGTCGGTGCGCGGCAGCTCGATGATGCGGTCGAGCAGGTGGGTGATCTGCAGGCGGTCGGCCAGGTCGTAGTAGAGCTCGGCGACCTGGGCGACGTCCTTGCCCGAGCGGTCCGCGACCTCGGTGATGTCCAGGGTCGGGAAGGTCGACGACAGGCCCGCGATCCGGGTGGCGAGCTCCTCCGGCACGCCGGCCTCGGTGAGCTCGTTGTAGACCTTCTCGAACCAGACGAGGTCGTCGCCGCGCAGCGGCTTGGGCAGCGAGCCCCAGACCTGGTTGACCCGGTCGTGGAAGAACTCGATGGTGCCGGCGATGTCGAGAGGCTGGCGCCGGTTGTTGAGCATCCACCGGGTGGCGCGCTCGACGAGCCGGCGGGCGTGCAGGCGCATCTTGGTCTGGGCGCGGGCCGGGACCCGGTTGTCCAGGCCCTCGATCTCCGACCAGATCTCCTCCAGGCCGAAGACGGCCCGGGCGGCGGCGTGGGTGCGGGCGACCTCTTCGTAGGTCGCGCCGGTCTCCTCCTTCAGGCGGAAGGCGAAGGTGCAGCCACCGCGGTTGATCGTGTCGTTGACGATCAGCGTGGTGATGATCTCGCGGCGCAGCGGGTGCCGGTCGATCTGCTCGGCGAACCGGGCCCGCAGCGCGCTCGGGAAGTACTCGTGCAGCGCGGTGCGGAAGAACGGGTCGTCGGGCAGATCGGTGGCGAGCAGCTCGTCGGCCAGGGTGATCTTGGTGTAGGCGAGCAGCACCGACATCTCGGGCTGGGACAGGCCCCGGCCGTTCTGCTGGCGGTCGCGGATCTGCCGCTCGGTGGGCAGGAACTCCAGGGCCCGGTCGAGCTGCCCGTCCGACTCCAGGCGGTTGATCATCCGGGAGTGGACGTTGACCATGCTGTGCGCCTGGGCGACCGCGTTGGCCAGCACCACGTTCTGCGCGTAGTTGTTGCGCAGCACGAGGTGGCCGACCTCGTCGGTCATCTCGGCGAGCAGGGTGTTGCGCTGCTTGACCGTCATGTCGCCGTCGACGACCACCTGGTTGAGCAGGATCTTGATGTTGACCTCGTGGTCCGAGGTGTCCACGCCGGCCGAGTTGTCGATGGCGTCGGTGTTGATCCAGCCGCCGACACCCTCGGGGCCGCCGTTGGACGCGTACTCGATGCGGCCGAGCTGGGTGCAGCCGAGGTTGCCGCCCTCGCCGACGACGCGGGCGCGGACCTGCTCGCCGTTGACGCGGATGGCGTCGTTGGCCTTGTCGCCCACCTCGGCGTTGGTCTCCGAGGAGGCCTTGACGTAGGTGCCGATGCCGCCGTTCCAGAACAGGTCGACCGGCGCCTGCAGCACCGCCTTCATCAGCTCGGCGGGGGTGAGCCGGGTGTCGGAGACCCCCAGCACGGCCCGGACCTGCGGCGACAGCTGGATCGACTTGGCGCTGCGCGGGAAGACGCCGCCGCCCGCCGAGATCAGCGACTTGTCGTAGTCGTCCCAGGAGCTGCGGGGCAGCTCGAAGAGGCGGCGGCGCTCGGCGTAGGAGACGGCCGCGTCCGGGTTGGGGTCGAGGAAGATGTGCCGGTGGTCGAAGGCGGCCACCAGGCGGATGTGCTCGCTGAGCAGCATGCCGTTGCCGAAGACGTCACCGGACATGTCGCCGATGCCGACGACGGTGAAGTCCTCGGTCTGGGTGTCGTGGCCCAGCTCGCGGAAGTTGCGCTTGACCGACTCCCAGGCGCCCCGGGCGGTGATGCCCATGCCCTTGTGGTCGTAGCCGGCCGAGCCGCCGGAGGCGAACGCGTCGCCCAGCCAGAAGCCGTAGGACTCGGCGACACCGTTGGCGATGTCGGAGAAGGTCGCGGTGCCCTTGTCGGCGGCGACGACGAGGTAGGTGTCGTCCTCGTCGTGGCGGACCACGTCGGCCGGGTGCACGACCTCGCCGCCGACCAGGTTGTCGGTGATGTCCAGCAGCGCCGAGATGAACGTCTTGTAGGACGAGATGCCCTCGGCCAGCCAGGCGTTGCGGTCGACCGACGGGTCCGGCAGCTGCTTGGCGACGAAGCCGCCCTTGGAGCCGACCGGCACGATGACGGTGTTCTTCACCATCTGCGCCTTGACCAGGCCGAGGATCTCGGTGCGGAAGTCCTCACGCCGGTCGGACCAGCGCAGACCACCGCGGGCGACCTTGCCGAAGCGCAGGTGCACGCCCTCGACCTGCGGCGAGTAGACCCAGATCTCGAACGCCGGGCGCGGGGCCGGCAGGTCCGGGATGGCCTTCGGGTCGAACTTCATCGACACGTAGGAGTGCCACACGCCCGAGCCGTCGTGCTGGAAGAAGTTGGTCCGCAGGGTGGCCTTGATGAGGTGCAGGAAGGAACGCAGGATGCGGTCCTCGTCCAGCGAGACGACCTCGTCCAGCGCGCCGGACAGCTCCTCCAGGATGCCCTCGGTCAGCTCCAGCGCGCCCTGCTGGTGGCTGGGGCTCAGCCGGGCCTCGAAGAGGTTCACCAGCAGGCGGGTGGTGTGGGTGTTGTTGCGGAGCGCGTCCTCCATGTAGTCCTGGGAGAACGTGGAGCCCGCCTGGCGCAGGTACTTGGCGTACGCGCGCAGCATCATCGCCTGGCGCCAGGTGAGCCCGGCGGTCAGGACCAGCTCGTTGAAGCCGTCGTTCTCGGCCTTGCCGGTCCAGGTGGCGGCGAAGGTCTCCTGGAAGCGGTCGCGGGCCTCGTCGGTCAGCTCGACGGCCTCGCGCAGCCGCAGGCCGAAGTCGTAGACCCAGGCGGTGGTCTGGTCGGAGCGGGTCAGCGCGTACGGGTGCTCGTCGAGCACCTCGACGCCCAGGCGCTGGAGGACCGGCAGCACCTCGGTGAGCGAGATCGGGCCGCCCACCCGGTAGATCTTGAAGCGGCGCTCGTCGTCGCCCGCGCCGACCGGCTGGTACAGGTTGAGCCGGAAGTCGCCCTCGCCGTGCAGCGACTCGATCTGCTTGAGGTCGGCCACGGCGGTGCGTGCGGTGAAGTCCGCGCGGTAGCCGTCGGGGAAGGCGTTGGCGTACTTGCGGGAGAGCTCGGCCGCCTTCTCCTCGCCCAGCTCGACGTGCAGCTGGTCGTTGAAGCCGTCCATCCAGAACCGGGCGGCCTCGGCCAGCTTGGCCTCGATCCGCTCGACCTCGGCCTCGGTCAGGTGCGGCAACTCGCTGCCGGGGGTGACCCGGACGACGAAGTGCAGACGGGTCAGCACCGACTCCGTCGACCAGACCGTGTAGTCGATCGAGGCGCCGTTGAGCTCCTGCATCAGGATGTCCATGAGGCGCAGCCGGATGCGGGTGGTGTAGCGGTCGCGCGGCAGGTAGACCAGCGCGGAGAAGTAGCGCCCGTACTCGTCCTGGCGCAGGAACAGCCGCAGCCGGCGGCGCTCCTGCAGGTAGAGGACGCTGGTGGCGATCTGGAGCAGCTCGTCGGCCTGGGTCTGGAAGATCTCGTCCCGGGGGAAGGTCTCCAGGATCTGCAGCAGGTCGCGGCCGTCGTGGCTCTCGGTGGAGAAGCCGGAGTCGGCGATGACGTCCTGGACCTTGCGGCGGACCACCGGGATGCGGCTGACCGACTCGGTGTAGGCGGCGGCCGAGAACAGGCCGAGGAAGCGGCGCTCGCCGATGACCTCACCGTTGGCGTCGAACTTCTTCACGCCGACGTAGTCGAGGTAGGAGGGGCGGTGCACGGTGGCCCGGCTGTTGGCCTTGGTGAGGACCAGCAGCTTCTTCTCGTGCGCCTTGGCGCGCACCGGCGCGGAGAGCCGGCCGAAGGCCTCGCTGACGGCGTGGTGCTGCTCGTCGCGGGTGACCGGGTCGGAGCGCAGGATGCCGAGGCCGGTGCCGGCGACGGCCCGCAGGACCTCCTCGCCCTCGTGCTCGACGAGGTCGTACTCGCGGTAGCCGAGGAAGGTGAAGTGGTCGTCGGCGAGCCAGCGCATCAGCTCCCAGGCCTCGCCGACCTCCTGCTCGGGCAGCCCGACGGGCGGCTGCTCGGCCAGCTCGTCGGCCAGGCGCAGCGCGGAGTCGCGCATCTTGGTCCAGTCCTCGACGACCTCGCGGACGTCGCCGAGCACGCGGCGCAGGTTGGTCTCGATCTCGCGCAGGTCGTCGCGGTCGGTCTCGCGGTCGACCTCGATGTGCATCCACGACTCGACGGTCGCGTCGGCCGGCAGCTCGGTGCCGGCGGCCTGGCTGCGGGCGCAGGCGTCGACGTCGAGGATCTCCAGCAGCTTGCCGGTGATGTCACGGCGGACGACCAGCTGGGGGTGGATGACGATGTGGATCGCGCGGTCCTGGCGGGACAGCTCGTTGGTGACCGAGTCGACCAGGAACGGCATGTCGTCGGTGACGACCTCGACCACGGTGTGGCCGCAGGACCAGCCGTTCTCCTCGACCGAGGGGGTGTGCACCCGCACCTCGGCGGTGCCCTGCGGCCGCTTGAGGCCCAGGCGGTAGTGCGAGGCGGCCGCGCCGTAGACGTCGACCGGGTCGCGGTCGACCAGGTCCTCGGGCGCGGTGTGGAGGTAGTAGTGGTGCAGGTACGCGGACAGAGCGCCGTTGCTCAGTCCCTCCCCCGGCGCCGCTCCCCCCACCTGGCTGTTCTCAGCGGCTGCTGCTGCCTTCCTGAGCAGTTCGGCCTTGGCTGCGTCCAGCTTGGTCTGCATGACTTCTTGGCTCCTGTCGCGCGCCGTTGCGTGACTCGGTGGTGGTCTCGCTTCACACCGCCGGGTCTCCCGCAAAATACTGCCGCACCGTCCTGCTGAAAGGGCTCCATGGCACGCATGGAACACCTCTGCAGCGGGTAGGACGAGACGTTCGGCCTGCGGAGTCACCCGACGACGCCAGCCAGCCTAACGGGATCAATCGAAGGTGTCAGGGGACAACCAGGCGCAAACCTGCAGGAAGATGAAGCCGTCCTGGACAGCTTGTCCAATCAGCCTGCCGGTTTGCGCCGAAAGCCGAAACTTCGTACGGAGTGGCGTGCGGGATCCGTGTGCGGAGCGTGGACGCTCAGCCCATGTGCGGGTGAACGTGCGAGGTCGGCGGGACGAACGTCTCCTTGATCGACCTCGCGGAGGTCCACCGCAGCAGGTTCTGCGCGGCGCCCGCCTTGTCGTTGGTGCCCGACGCCCGGCCGCCGCCGAAGGGCTGCTGGCCGACCACCGCGCCGGTCGGCTTGTCGTTGATGTAGAAGTTCCCGGCGGCGAACCGCAGCGCCTCCACCGCCTGCGCGATGGCGTAGCGGTCCTGGGCCACCACCGAGCCGGTCAGCCCGTACGGCGCTCCCGCGTCGACCCGGCCGAGCACGTCGTCCCAGCGGGAGTCCTCGTAGACGTGCACGGCCAGGATCGGGCCGAAGTACTCGGTGCGGAACATCTCGTTGCGGAAGTCCGAGGAGACCAGCACGGTCGGGCGGACGAACCAGCCGATCGCGTCGTCGTACTGGCCGCCGGCCGCCAGTTCCACCGTCGGGTCGGCCTTGGCCCGCTCGATGGCGTCCCGGTTCTTCTCGAACGCGCGCCGGTCGATCAGCGCGCCCATGAAGTTCGACAGGTCGGTGACGTCACCGACGGCCAGCGCGTCCACCTCGGCCAGGAAGTCGTCCTTGATCCGCTGCCAGAGGCTGCGCGGCAGGTAGGCGCGGGAGAGCGCCGAGCACTTCTGGCCCTGGTACTCGAAGGCGCCGCGGATCAGGGCGGCCTTGAGGATCTCCGGGTCCGCCGAGCGGTGCGCCAGCAGGAAGTCCTTGCCGCCGGTCTCGCCGACGATCCGCGGGTACGTGCGGTAGCCGCCGATGTTGGCGCCGACGGTCTGCCAGAGCGAGCGGAAGGTCTTGGTGGAGCCGGTGAAGTGCAGTCCGGCCAGCGCGGGATCGGCCAGCGCCACCGCGGACAGCTGCTGACCGTCGCCGGTGACCAGGTTGACCACGCCGGGCGGCAGCCCGGCCGCCTCCAGCAGCCGCATCAGGTGGTGCGCGGCCAGCGTCTGCGTCGGCGCGGGCTTCCACACCACCGTGTTGCCCATCAGCGCGGGCGCGGTCGGCAGGTTGCCGGCGATGGCGGTGAAGTTGAACGGGGTGATCGCGTAGACGAAACCTTCCAGCGGGCGGTGGTCGGTACGGTTCCACACCCCCGGCGAGGAGACCGGCTGGTCGGCCAGGATCTGCCGGGCGAAGTGCACGTTCCAGCGCCAGAAGTCGATCAGCTCGCAGGCCGAGTCGATCTCGGCCTGCTGCGCCGTCTTGGACTGCCCGAGCATGGTCGCCGCGTTCAGCGTCTCCCGCCACGGCCCGGCCAGCAGGTCGGCGGCGCGCAGGAACACCGCCGCCCGGTCGTCGAAGGACAGCGCCCGCCACTCCCGCCCGGCCGCCAGCGCGGCGTCCACCGCGGCCCGGGCGTCCTCCCGGGTGGCGTTGCCGAGCACGCCCAGCTTGGCCGCGTGGTGGTGCGGCTGGACGACGTCGATCCGCTCGCCGCCGCCGAAGCGCTGCTCGCCGCCGATGGTCATCGGCAGCGGGATCTGCTCGGCCGCCAGCTCGTCCAGCCGGCGCACCAGACGCTCCCGCTCCGGGCTGCCGGGCGCGTAGCCGAGCACCGGCTCGTTGCCCGGGACCGGGACCTGGGTGACTGCGTCGATGGGCATGGCTGGCTCCGCTTCCTCGTCACGGCGGCCGGCCCGTTCCGACGACGGACCCGGCACCCGTCCAGCCTGACCAGCGGCGGGCCCCTTCGCCCGCCCGGACACGCCAACGGTGGACGTGGTCCGCGACACGCCCGGCGCCGCGTGCGGGCCCGGCGGCGTGTCAGCCGGCCAGTCGGCCGGCCAGCTCCACCGCCTCCGCCAGGCTGTCCACCACCGGCACACCGACCGGCTCCAGCTTCTCCCTGGTGTGCGAGCCGCCGGTGTACAGCACAGCGTGCGCGCCCGCGTTCAGGGCCGCCAGCGCGTCGTCCGCCGCGTCGCCGATCAGCACCGTACGGGCCGGGTCCACCTGCTCGCCGAGGGCGGCCAGGTGCCGGACCAGGTGCTCGGCCTTCTGCCCGCCGGCCGGGCCGCTGCGCCCGTCCACCCGCAGGAACTGGGGGGTCAGGCCGAAGCCCTCGACCACCGGCAGCAGCCGGTCGTGCTCGTACATGGAGAGCAGCGACTGGCTGCGCCCGGCCGCCCGCCAGCCGTCCAGCAGCTCGCGGGCGCCCTCGGTGAGGCCGCAGGCGGTGCTCAGCTCGCGGTAGCTGTCGTGGAACGCGTCGTCCAGGCGCAGCCACTCGGCGTCGGAGGGCAGCCGGCCGAGCAGCCGCTGGTAGAACCGGGGGATCGGGATCTCGTACTGCTCGCGGTACTCCTCCAGCGTCATCGGGCCGACGCCGATGGTCGCGAAGGCGGCGTTGCTCGCGCCGAGCACCGCTTCCATGTCGTGGAAGAGCGTTCCGTTCCAGTCCCAGACGATATGAGTGCGCACGTGTTGAACGGTAGCGCCGGGCGGTGCCGGACCGGTAGGACGGGGCTCACCCCCGGTCCGCGCGCGGACCTCCGCGCACGGACCGGTGAGCAGGGCCTCGGCCGAGCGGCCCCTCGGACCGGCGGGGCCTCAGGCCAGCAGGGCGGCGATCTCCTGGGTGGCGAACCAGAGCAGGTCGTGGTCCTCGGCGCCGTCCACGGTGAACTGGGCGTCCTGGTCGCCCGCGTCCGCCGCCGTCACCGCCTCGACGGCCGCCGCCACGTCGGCCACCACGTCCACGTCGGCGACGTCCGCGTGCACCGAGGCCGCCTTGGCGAGCTTCACCGGGCCGGCCAGCACCACCCGGCCGAGCGAGGCCTGGTCCTGGTACTCGTCGCCGGGGAACGGCTTCACCGCCGAGTCGGCGACGTCGAGCGCCACGACGACGCGGCGGCGCGGGGCGTCCGGCTCGGCGGCCAGCAGGCGCAGCGAGGACTGGGCGGCCCGGTTCAGCGCCGCGTACTCCAGCTCCTCCAGGTCGTCGCTGACGTACCACTCGCGCAGCGCGGGCGTCACGGCGTACGCCGCGGACTGCTCCAGCGCGCCGCCCGAGTGCGCCGCCGCCAGGCCGGTCAGGGTGGTGGGCACGTACACGCGCATCGGTGGCACTCTCCGGTTCGTCCAGCGGCACAGCTTCCAGCGCCCCAAGAATAAGCGCCGGACGGCGGGCCGTGATCACCCGCACGCCGTCGGCCCGGGCGCCGGCCCCTCCGGAGGCGGTCAGCGGGCGGCCTCCAGGGTGCGGCGGCAGGTGTCCAGCGCGCTCTCCAGGACGGGTCCGCGACGGGCCGGGTCCATCATGTTCGGGCCCATCACCGCCAGGTCGGCGGGGGTGGGAGCGAGCAGGTGCACGCGCACGCCGCCCGCCCGCAGCAGTCCGGCCTCCCGCAGCAGCTGGCGGGTCACCGTCCGGCGGTAGCGGGCGACCAGCTGGGCGAGCACCCCGCTCGGACGGTCCCGCTCGCGCGGGGCGTGCAGCCGGTCCCGCACGCGCCGGGCGCGCGTGGCGGCGGACGCGCCGTCGTCGGGCTCCGGGCGCCCGGGCGGGTCGGGGCGCAGCGCCATCGGGGCGAGCACGTAGACCTCGTCGAGGCCCCGGTCCAGCAGCAGGTCGGCGTTGGTGGCCGACCAGCAGCCGCCGTCCACGTACTCGGTGCCGCCGACCGGGACGGGCGCGAACCAGCCGGGGATCGCGCAGGAGGCCATCACCGCCTCGTCGACCCTGGCGGGGGGCGCGCCGGGGTCGCCGAAGACCACCCGGCGGCCGGTGCGGTAGTCCACCGCGACGACGCGCAGCGCCGAGCCCGCCGGCCAGCCGTCCGCGCCGCCCACGTTGCCCGTGCCGTCCGTGCCGTCCGCCCCTTCGAACAGGCCGCCGACCAGCGCGCCGACCGACGCCAGCGAGCCCCGGCCGTGCGGCGCCATCGCCGAGACCATGGTGAGCCAGGGGTAGGTGCGCGGGTGCCGGACGGCGTCCCGCAGCAGGCCCGGCGAGCCGATGCCGACCCGGGGCCGCGGCGGCAGCGCGCCGCCGACCGCCGTGTCGTAGTCGAACTCGATCCCGGCCAGCGGCCCGGAGCCGATCGGCAGGCCGCGCTGGTGGTCGCGGAGCTGGCCGGTGTCCGCCCCAGCCGCCAGCAGCGCACCGAGGATGGCGCCCGCCGAGGTGCCGAGCAGCACCTCCGCATCGCCCGGCGGCCGCCCGGTCGTCTCCTCGACGGCGCGCAGCGCACCGACGGTCCACGCCGCGCCGAGCATGCCCCCGCCGCCCAGCACCAGGCCGCGCCGGGGAACGCCCCCGGCCCCCGGGGGTGCCGGACGCGTCCCCGATACCCATGTCGTCATACCGGCCGCCTGTCCTCGTCGGGGCGGTGCTGGTGCGCTGCCGGGCGGACGCCGCACGAGTTCGCGAGGCGTACGGCCCGGCCTTCGATCCTGCGCGCCGACCGGCCGGGGGCGCAACGTCCGTCCTGGCGAACGGACCGTCCCCTTTCGGGCCCTCCCGGCCTCCCCGGCGCGTCAACCCCGGGCCGACGGGGGTGCCCGGAAGCCTGCCACCGCACGGGCCGACTCACCCGGATAGGTGAACTTCGAGGCCGTCGGGGAGGCCGCGGGAAACCCGTTGCCGCCCCGCACGGGGGCCACTAGCAAGGACCCGTCCGTACCCGCACCAGCCGCTTCCCGGCCCCGTCGCCACCCCCGCCGGCAGCCTCGCCGGCAGCCCCGTCCAGCCCCGTCCAGGCCCCGCACCGACCGCCCCCGAGGAAGGCCCATGACCACGTGCCCGAACCGCGCCGCACCGCCGCTCACCCCGCCCGCCGTGCTCTCCGCGCGCCCCTACCGCTCGCGCGGCACCGCCCGGGACCACCACCCGGCGCCCCCGCGCCGGCCCCGTCACCCCCGGACCGCGTGCACCGGCGGTGCGGACCGCGAGCCGCTCGACGGCCTCAGCACCCGGTTCGCCCACCGGCTGGTGGAGGTGCTCACCGGCGCCCGGCCGTCCGGCCAGTTGCTGCGCCACACCACGCTGGACTGCTACGGCCAGCTCTCCGCCCTGGTCCGGGCCGGCACCCTGCGCCGGACGCGGGCCGGCGAGCGGCCCCGGCTCGGCCCGGTGCACGACCGCTCCCCCTCGCCGGGCGCCGTCGAGGCCTGCGTCCGGGTCGACCTCGGCGCCCGGCACCACATGGTGGCGTTCCGGCTGGAGCCGCGCGGCCCCTCCGGCCAGTGGCAGTGCACCGCCGTGGAGGCCCGGTGACCGCCGTCGCCCGCCCCGCGCCGCCGCCCGCCGCCGCGCCACCGACCCGCGGTCCGCTCGGCACGCCCCCGGAAACGGCGCGGGGCGCCGCCCCCGTACGGGAGCGGCGCCCTGCCCTGCGCCGGGCCGGTCCGACGCGCGGACCGGCCCCCGGCCTCGTCTCAGCCCTTGCGGCGGCGGCCCTTGGCCGACTTGGCGGCCTTGCGGCGCTCGGCGCGGGTCAGCCCGTCGCCCTCGTCCTCCGCACCGAGGTCCTCGAAGTCGCCCTCGACCACACCGCCGCCGACCTCGTCCGAGGGGGCCGTGTAGTGCAGCCGCTGCGGCTTGGGGGCCTCCAGGCCCTTGGCCTTGATCTCCGGACGGGCGGCGTCCTTCTCCAGCTTGTCGAGCACGACCTGGGCGTCCTCGACCGGGACCTCCTCGACCTGCTGCTCGACCTGGACCTCCAGGTTGAACAGGTAGCCGACGGACTCCTCCTTGATGCCCTCCATCATCGCGGTGAACATGTCGAAGCCCTCGCGCTGGTACTCGACCAGCGGGTCGCGCTGCGCCATGGCCCGCAGGCCGATGCCCTCCTGGAGGTAGTCCATCTCGTAGAGGTGCTCGCGCCAGCGGCGGTCCAGCACCGACAGCACGACGCGGCGCTCCAGCTCGCGCATGATCTCGGTGCCGAGCTGGTCCTCGCGGGCGCCGTACTGCGCCTGGACGTCCTCCTGGACGACCTTGGTGAGGAACTCCGGGGTGAGGCCCGCGGTGCCGCCGGCCTCCTCCTCCAGCTCCTCCAGGTCCAGGGTGACCGGGTAGAGCTGCTTGAGCGCGGTCCAGAGCTTCTCGAGGTCCCAGTCGTCCTCGAAGCCCTCGCCGGTGGCGGCCCGGACGTACGCCTCGACGGTGTCGTCCATGAAGTGGCCGACCTGCTCCTGCAGGTCCTCGCCCTCCAGGACCCGGCGGCGCTCGCCGTAGATGACCTCGCGCTGGCGGTTCAGCACCTCGTCGTACTTGAGGACGTTCTTGCGGATCTCGAAGTTCTGCTGCTCGACCTGGGTCTGCGCGGAGGCGATGGCCCGGGTGACCATCTTCGACTCGATCGGCACGTCCTCGGGCACGTTGGCCATCGAGAGCACGCGCTCGACCATGCCGGCCTTGAACAGGCGCATCAGGTCGTCGCCCAGCGACAGGTAGAAGCGGGACTCGCCCGGGTCGCCCTGACGGCCGGAACGGCCGCGCAGCTGGTTGTCGATCCGGCGGGACTCGTGGCGCTCGGTGCCGAGGACGTAGAGGCCACCGGCCTCCTTGACCTCGTCCTGCTCCGCCTTGACCGCGGCCTTGGCCTTCTCCAGCGCGGCCGGGAACGCGGCCTCGTACTCCTCCGGGGTGTCCACCGCGGAGAGCCCGCGCTGGGCCAGCTCGGCGGCCGCGAGGTGGTCGGCGTTGCCACCGAGCATGATGTCGGTACCGCGGCCGGCCATGTTGGTGGCGACGGTGACGGCGCCCTTGCGGCCGGCCTGGGCGACGATCTGCGCCTCGCGCTCGTGGTGCTTGGCGTTCAGCACCTCGTGCGGGATGCCGCGCTTGCGCAGTTCCTGCGACAGGTACT
Organism: Kitasatospora sp. NPDC057965; assembly: GCF_042887135.1. Taxonomy (NCBI): domain Bacteria; kingdom Bacillati; phylum Actinomycetota; class Actinomycetes; order Kitasatosporales; family Streptomycetaceae; genus Kitasatospora; species Kitasatospora sp. NPDC057965. The sequence goes on along the minus strand of NZ_JBHVPZ010000014.1, from coordinate 17,608 downwards.
CGGACTTCTCGACCGACACGGTGCCGACCAGCACCGGCTGGCCCTTCTCGTGCTTCTCGGCGATGTCCTCGACCACGGCGGCGAACTTGGCCGGCTCCGACTTGTAGATCAGGTCGGGCTGGTCGATGCGCAGCGGCGTCTTGTTGGTCGGGATCGGCACCACGCCGAGCTTGTAGATCTGGTGGAACTCGGCCGCCTCGGTGGTGCCGGTACCGGTCATGCCGGCCAGCTTGTCGTACAGGCGGAAGAAGTTCTGGAGGGTGATGGTGGCCAGCGTCTGGTTCTCGTTCTGGACCTCCACCCCTTCCTTGGCCTCGATCGCCTGGTGCATGCCCTCGTTGTAGCGGCGGCCGGCCAGGATGCGGCCGGTGTGCTCGTCGACGATCATGACTTCGCCGTTCATGACGACGTAGTCCTTGTCCGCCTTGTAGAGCTCCTTCGCCTTGATGGCGTTGTTCAGGAAGCCGACCAGCGGGGTGTTCACCGACTCGTAGAGGTTGTCGATGCCGAGGTAGTCCTCGACCCGGGTGACGCCCTCCTCCAGGATGCCGACGGTGCGCTTCTTCTCGTCGACCTCGTAGTCGCGGTCGATCTTCAGGCGCAGCACCAGCTTGGCGAAGTCGGCGTACCACTTGGTCGCCTGGTCCGCCGGGCCGGAGATGATCAGCGGGGTACGGGCCTCGTCGATGAGGATCGAGTCGACCTCGTCGACCACCGCGAAGTAGTGGCCGCGCTGGACGAGTTCGTCCTTCGACCAGGCCATGTTGTCGCGCAGGTAGTCGAAGCCGAACTCGTTGTTGGTGCCGTACGTGATGTCCATCCCGTACTGGCGCTTGCGCTCGGCGGGCGTCATGTTGCCGAGGATCACGCCGACCTCGAGGCCGAGGAAGCGGTGCACCCGGCCCATCCACTCCGAGTCGCGCTCGGCGAGGTAGTCGTTGACCGTGATGAGGTGCACGCCCTTGCCGGTGAGCGCGTTGAGGTACGCGGGCAGCGTGCCGACCAGGGTCTTGCCCTCACCGGTGCGCATCTCGGCGACGTAGCCGAAGTGCAGCGCGGCGCCGCCCATGAGCTGGACGTCGTAGTGCCGCTGGCCCAGCACGCGCTTGGCGGCCTCGCGGACGGTGGCGAACGCCTCGGGGAGGATGTCGTCCAGGCTCTCGCCGTCGGCGATCCGCTGCTTGTACTCGTCGGTCAGTGCGCGCAGCTCGGCGTCGGTGAGGTTGACGAAGTCCTCTTCGATGGAGTTGACCTGGGCGGCAATCCGCTGCAGCTTGCGAAGGATCTTGCCTTCGCCGGCGCGCAGGATCTTGTCGAAGACGGACACGTGAGCGGGCTCCTTGCCTGTATTGGCACTGGACGACTGCACGGTGGATCCACCCCACCGCACGGGCCATCGTATGCGAGGAGCCCAATGCCCCGGGAGGTGCGTCAGCACGGTATTCCCGTGTCACCCGCGCGAGCACATCCGACGATAGTCCCTCGCACCGGGGCAAACCGGGCGGTTGTCCGGCTGATTGAACGTGCCGGTCCGTTAATCGGATGCTCCGTTTTATCTCTGCACGGAATAATCCGTCCATGGATGAGCAGCCGAAGCAGTCGCAGCAGCAGACCGGCCCGCGCCCCACGGCGCCCGTCGCCCTCACCACCGACCGCCTGGTCCTGCGCGCTCCCGCCGAGGGCGACGTCGACGCGGTCTTCGCCGCCTGCCAGGACGAGGAGATCCAGCGCTGGACGGTCGTCCCGTCGCCGTACCGCCGCGAGGACGCCGAGTACTTCGTCCACGACCTCGCCGCCAACGGCTGGCAGAGCGGCGAGAACCTGGTCTGGTGCGTGTTCGAGCGCGAGACCGGCGCGCTGGTCGGCAGCCAGGGGCTGATGGCCTGCCCCGGCCGGCCGGGCACCGCCGAGGTCGGCTGGTGGGCGACCAAGGAGTCCCGCGGTCGCGGGTACACCACCGAGGCCGCCGCCGCGGTGGCCCGCTACGGGCTGCGCGAGCTGGGCCTGCGCCGCCTGGAGTGGCTCGCCTACGTGGGCAACGAGGGCTCGCGCGGGGTGGCCCGGAAGGTCGGCTTCCGCAGCGAGGGCCTGCTGCGCTCCTACGCCGAGCAGCGCGGGCTGTTCCGTGACTGCTGGATCGCCTCGCTGCTCGCCGAGGACCTCCCCGACTGACCGCGCGGGCCGCGGCCCGGGCCGGTTGTCGGTGCCCCCGTCTAGGCTCGCCGGCATGACCGCCTCGACCCCGCGCCGGGCTGCCGGCCCCGCCCCCGCGACCCCCGCCCCGGTGACCGTCCTCGGTGCCGACGACGCCCGCCGGATCGCCCTGCGCGCCCAGGGACTGCTCGGCGCCCCGGACCGCCGCGGCGGGGTGCGCGGGGTGCTGCGCCGACTCGGCTCCGTCCAGCTCGACACCATCTCGGTGCTGGCCCGCTCGCACGAACTGGTCCCGTACGCCCGGCTCGGCGCGGTCGGCCGCCCGGCGGTCGAGACGGCGTTCTGGGGCTCCGGCGCGAGCTTCGAGTACTGGTCGCACGCGGCCTGCGTGCTCCCCGTCGAGGAGTGGCCGCTGTTCGCCTTCCGGCGCCGGCGCTACCGCGCCAAGGCCCACGTCTGGGGCAAGCAGGTCGACGCGGCGACGTACCGCACCGTGCTCGACAAGCTGCGCGCCGAAGGCCCGCTCACCTCCACCGAGCTGGGCGGCGCCAAGCGGACCGCCGACTGGTGGGACTGGTCGGACACCAAGATCGCGGTGGAGCGGGCGCTGGCCTTCGGCGATGTGGTCTGCACCGACCGCCGGAGCTGGAAGCGCGTCTACGCGCTGGCCGAACAGGCCGTCCCCGCCGAGCTGTTCGCTGCCGAGCCCGACGACGCGGAGTGCCTGCGCACCCTGGTCGCGCAGTCCGGCGCGGCGCTCGGCGTGGCGACCCGGGCCGACCTGCTGGACTACCACCGGCTGCGCGCCGACCAGTTGGACGCGGCGCTGCCCGAATCCGGCCTGGTCCCGGTCCAGGTGGCCGGCTGGGGCCCGGACGGCTCGCCCGGCGCGGCCTGGGCCGACCCGGCGGCGCTCGCCGCGGCGCCGCGCGGGCGCCACCGCACCACGCTGCTCTCGCCGTTCGACTCGCTGGTCTGGGACCGCCCGCGCACCGAGCGGATCTTCGGCATGTCCCACCGGCTGGAGGCCTACACGCCCAAGCACAAGCGGGTGCACGGCTACTTCGCGATGCCGCTGCTGACCGGCGGACAGCTGGTCGGCCGGGTCGATCCGGCCCGCGAGGGACGGACACTGGTGGCCCGTCAGATCTCGCTGGACTCCCCCAAGCACCTGGAGGCGCTGGCCGGGGCGCTGCGCGAGGCGGCCTCCTGGGTGGGCTGCGACAGCGTCCGGATCGAGACCCTGCACGACGAGGCGCTCCGCCCGGCACTGGAGAAGCTGCTCGGCTGAGCGCACCCCGAGGGGCCCGCCGCTCACCCTATTTCGAGGATCTTCTCGCGCATCGCGTAGACCACGGCCTCCATCCGGGAGTGCAGCTGCAGCTTCTCCAGGATGTTGCGCACGTGGTTCTTCACGGTGTTCTCGCTGATGAACAGCTCCTTGGCGATCTCCCGGTTGTTCATCCCGGTGGCCACCAGCTTCAGCACCTCCAGCTCCCGGTCGGTCAGCCGCGGCGCGGGCACCAACTCGCGCTCGTCGGACCGGCGCTGGATCATCGACTTGAACTCGGTGAGCAGCTTGGACGCCATCGAGGGGCTGATCTGGGACTGCCCGTCGGCGACCGCGCGGATCGCGGTGGCGACCTCGTCGGTGGAGATCTCCTTGAGCAGGTACCCGGTGGCGCCCGCCTTGATCGCCTCGTAGAGGTCGGCCTCCTCGTCGCTTATCGTCAGCATGATGATCTTGGTGCTGGGCGCGACGTCCTTGATCGCGGTGCAGGCCTCGATCCCGCTGCGGCGCGGCATCCTGACGTCCATGAGGATGATGTCCGGCAGCAGGTCGGCGGCCTTGAGCACCGCCTCGGCGCCGTCCCCGGCCTCGCCGACGACGGTGATGTCCTCCTCCTCGGCCAGCACGATCTCCAGGCCGCGGCGGAACAGCGCGTGGTCGTCCACCACCAGGACGCGGATCGGCTCCCCCCGGCGGGTGCCGTAGCCGGGGTCCTCCTCCGGGCCCGGCGGCCCCCCCGCGACCGGCCCCGCCACGGGCCCCAACCCGAAGTGATCCCCCATCCGCTCCTCCCCCGTCGCCGGTCGTCGTGCGCCAATCATTCCACGGCCGGAGCCCCCTCCGGTCACCCTCCGGCGCCGATCGCCCCGCATCGGGTGACCTGCGGGCCGCCCCGACGGCACACCGACCCGCCCCGGAACGCCGGTGACCCCGGCGGCACCGGCCACCGGGGTCACCCTCCCACGCTGCTCGGACGGTCAGTCCTCGTCGTCACCCGCGCCGATCGCGCCGCCGGCGCCACCACCCTCGACGGTCGAGCCGTCGGCCTTGAGGTGGATCACGCCGTAGTGGTAGCCGTGCCGGCGGTAGACCACGCTCGGCAGGCCACTGTCCTTCTCCACGAAGAGGTAGAAGTCGTGGCCGACCAGCTCCATCTCGTAGAGCGCCTGGTCGAGCGCCATCGGGGCGGCCGGGTGCGTCTTCTCCCGGACCACCAGCGGGCCTTCGCCCTCCACTTCCAGGGTTCCCATCATGGTCTTGCGGACGGCCCCGTTGGTGCTGCTCTCCGACGGCTTCGTCTCGGGCAGCGCGGCCAGGGCCGCGGTCGCCTCGGCGACGCTGATCGGGGTGCGGCCGTTGCCGCCCTTGTGGACCCGACGCCGGTCCGCGGACTTGCGCAGCTGGGCGTCGAGCTTCGCCGAGGCCAGGTCGAGCGCCGCATAGGGGTCCGCGGCGGCGGCCTCCGCCCGGATCACCGGGCCACGGGTACGGAGAGTGATCTCCACGCGGTCGGACCGGTCGGCCTGCCGCGGGTTGTGTTCCTTGGACACCTCGACATCGAGGCTGATCGCCTTGGTGTCGAACTTCTGGACCTTCTCCAGCTTCTCGGCCACGTGATCCCGGAACCTCTTGGGCACCTCGGTCTTGCGGCCCTTGACAACGATGTCCACGCAGAACTCCGATCCCTCGTTCTGTCGCCGGTCCGGGTGCTACCGGACCGGACTGAGACCAGCCGGACCAGCCAATCCTTCCGCCGGCCCTCCGTCCCACCGGCAACGGTGGGAACGACTGGCCCTCACCTCACTTCCTCCCCACCAGGGACGGTTGAAACCCCCTGGGGCTCATCGAACACCTCACACGGAGTTTTCGCCTCCCCAGCGGAGAGTTGGGGTATGACGGACTAATGGGGCGTGGCGGTCAAGCCGTAGCCCCCTGTCTACCCTCCTGCGAGTGAAACACAGGTAAATACCTGGACAACACCCCCCGTACGGCGCATTCTTTGCTCACTCTCCGTTCGCAAGCCGGGAGGAGCAGCCGTGCCGCCGACCTCCGCACCGCCCCGACCGCCGTCCGCCCAAGGGCCGTTCGCCCACGCCCTGGCCGGTCTGCTCGACGTGCTGGTCCCGTCGCCCTGCGCGGGCTGCGGCACCGAACGCGGCCAGCTCTGCCCGGACTGTCGGCGCCTCCTCGCCACCGCCCTGCCCGCGCCCTGCGCCGCCCTGCCCTGGGTGCACGCCTGCGCGCCGTACGACGGCCCGGTCCGCCGGCTGCTGCTCGCGCACAAGGAGCGCGGCGCGCTCCGGCTGGCCGGCCCGCTCGGCGAGGTCCTCGCCCGCGCGGTGCGCTCCGCGCTCGGCCCGCGGGCCGGGCAGGCCCCGCTGCTGCTCGTCCCGGTGCCCTCGGCCCGCGCGGCCGTCCGCGCCCGGGGCCACGACCCGACCCTGCGGATGGCGGGCGCAGCCGCCCGCGTGCTGCGCCGGGAGGGCCTGGACGCCCGCGCCGCACCGCTGTTGCTGCACACCCGCCCGGTCGCCGACCAGGCCGGGCTCCCGGCCGCCGAGCGCCGGCGCAACCTGCACGGCGCGCTCACCGTCCGGCCGCTCGCACACCGCCCGCCCGCGCTCCGGCCGGTCCTGGTGGACGACCTGGTGACCACCGGCGCCAGCCTCGCCGAGGCGGCCCGGGCGCTGTCGGCCGCCGGGCTGCCGCCCTGCGCGGCCGCGACCGTCGCGGCGGCCGGCGCGGACCGGCACCCCCGCGGCGTCCCGCACACGCCCGAGCACCGAGCCGGGGACCACCTCTGAGAGCGGCCCGGGCACCGGCCCGAAGATCAGCCGGGGATCAGCCCGGGTAGATGAACGAGGAGACCCCGAAGAGCAGTCCCCCCAGCTCCCGCCACTGGTTGTTGACCAGCCGGTACGGCTTGCCCCCCGCGCCCTGCAGCGCCAGCACCGGCGGCACCAGCGGCGTACTGCCGCTCCCGCCGCTCACCCGCGCCTCCGACGCCGCCACCGTGACCAGCTCGCCGCCGCTCTGCAGCCGCGCGTCGGAGTTCGGGGACCCGTCCGTGCTGATGTAGTGCAGCTGCTGCAGCTTGTCCTTCTCCTTGCCCAGCACCAGCAGTTGGTCCGCCTCCGCCCAGGAGACCGAGGCCACCTCCTGGAACGCCGGATTGGCCTCCTGCAGGCCGGTGATCCGCGCGGTCGGCGCCTCCTTGGTGCCTCCGTGGACCAACAGCCCCAGCCAGAGCTTCTGCTCCTTGCCGTCCTTGCCCTCCTTGAGCAGCAGGGCCACCCGGACCCCGTCCGAGGAGACCTTGATGCCCTGCACCGAGCGGCCGTCCAGCTTCGCCACCGGCACGTCGACGACCGTCTTGTCGCGGACCATCAGCACCCTCGGGCCCTGCGGGTCCCGGTCCACCACGAAGAGGTCGCCCCGCCCGTCCCAGGTCGGCGAGGTCAGCCCGTCCTCGACCTTCGCGCCCGGACGGGCCGTGGTGGTCAGCACCGGCTGGGGCATCGCGCCCGCCGCCGTGTTCTCCGCGAACGGCACGGTGTAGAGCTGGTGGCCGTCCCCGCTGATCGCCGCGGCGCGCTCACCGTCCCGGGCCACCGCGATCGCGCCCAGCCGCCGGCCGCTCTGCTGCGGGCGCCCCAGCGGACCGCGCACCGGATCGGAGACGTCATCGGCCGCGCGCGTCTCGTACAGGACGCCGTTGTCCTCCCGCTGGTAGAACTGCCGGGTGGCCATCTGGCCGGCCAGCGCGCCGGGCCCGATCGCGGGCTCGTCGCTGCGGGTCGCCAGGCAGCCCAGGCCGCCGTGCTGCCCCTTGAGCTCCAGCTTGTCCACCTGCCCGGTGCCCTGGTCGGCGAGGGTGTAGAGCAGCTGGGTGGCCATCTGCCGGCAGGCGGTGGCACTGCCCAGGTCGACCCCGGTGACCCCCACGTGCCCGGTGTGGTTGTCGTCCACGGTGACCGACTCCACCTTCGCCCCGGCCGGGAAGGCCGAGCGCACCACCGGCTCCAGCCAGCTCGACGGCCCGCTGACCAGAGCGTCGGCGGCCGAGCCCAGCGGGTTTATTCGGCGCCGCAGGTAGACCGGGTCGGCGATCAGCACGTCCTGGTTGGTCGCCGCCGTGGCGGTCGGCGCGGACGGGTCGGGCGCGGCGTAGAAGAACCGGTCGACCTGGCGGTAGCTGTTGCGGAAGTTGACCTCGTTGAGGATCAAACCGTCGGGGAGCTCGTTGATCCGCCACTCCTCGCCCTTCTCCCGCACGAAGGAGAAGTTGAACTGGAGCTGCTGGGTCGTCGGCTTGATCCGGTACGAGTGCCGCTCGTCCACCTCGGCCACCAGCTGCCCGCTGACCGGGATGGAGACGTCGGTGTCGGCGTCGGTCACGCTCACGTCGGCCTGGCTCGGCTTGCCGCCGAGCACCTTGACGCCCGCCTCGGCGTTCCACCGCGCGGCGGCAGCCGACGTCAGGTACTTGCGGGCCGTGCCGTAGCTGTCGTCGGCGGTGAGCGCGTCCAGGAACCCGGTCAGCAGCTCCTGCGGCTTGGCGCCCTTGGCGGGCTCCACCGGGAAGACCCTGACCTGCAGGTTCTTCTCCGCCGAGCTCTTGGACTGCTCGATCCTGGTGACGCCCCCGGAATCCGGCATCGCCGCGCAGCCGCCGGCCAGCAGGCTGCCCAGCAGGGCGCCGGCCACCCCGGCCAGCCGAGGCTCAGTCCTGCCGCTGGTCCTTCGCACCCCGCGACCCCTCCGTGTCGGTTCCACCCGTGCCGTCCACCCCGGCGGCCTCGTCCGGCCCCGCGGTGCGCTGCGCCACCGACGGCCGGCCCGGCGCCGTGTCCACCATGACCTGCGCGCCGGTCGCACCGTACCCGGCACCGGCCGGCAGCACGTCCGACGGGTCGGCCCGCGGGGCGTCCGGCGCGCGCCGGCCGAGACCCGGGCCGATGCTCAGCACGCCGCCGAGCCCGCTGCCGAAACCGCTGCCGGAGGCCTCCGGGGTCTCCGGGACGGCCGTCTCCTCCGCCGCGCTCAGCGCCGTCGATCCGCCCGGGCGGATCGCCCGCCGGTACGGCGTCCCGTACGTGCCCAGCCCCCGGTTGTTGCGGGAGTCCTCCGGCTCCAGCCGGAACGGCGCCCGATTGATCTCGCCGCCGCGGGTGCGCGGCAGGGTGAGCCGGAAGTGCGAGCCGCCACCCGGCTCGCCCCAGGCCTGGAGCCAGCCGCCGTGCAGGTGCGCGTCCTCGACCGCGATGGACAGGCCCAGGCCGGTGCCGCCGGTGGTCCGCACCCGGGACGGGTCGGCCCGCCAGAACCGGTGGAACACCCGGGACGCCTCGCCCGGCTTGAGACCGATGCCGTAGTCGCGCACGCCGACCGCCACCGCGCCGTCCTGCGAGCCCAGCCGGACCACGACGTCCCGGCCCTCGCCGTGCTCCAGCGCGTTGACCACCAGGTTGCGCAGGATGCGCTCGATCCGCCGGGAGTCGACCTCGGCCACCACCGGCTCGCCGTCGCCGCGGATCACCACCGCGCTGCCCTTGGCCTGCGCCAGCGGGTCCGCGGCCTCGACCACCCGGCCGACGATGTCGCGCAGGTCCACCGGCTCGGCGTCCAGCACGGCCGCGCCCGCGTCGAACCGGCTGATCTCCAGCAGGTCGGCGAGCAGCGACTCGAAGCGGTCCAGCTGCCCCTGGAGCAGCTCGGCGGACCGGGCCGCCATCGGGTCCAGGTCCTCGCGGCTGTCGTAGATCAGGTCGGCGGCCATCCGGACGGTGGTCAGCGGGGTGCGCAGCTCGTGCGAGACGTCCGAGACGAAGCGCCGCTGCACCCGGGACAGCTCCTCCAGCTGGCGGATCTGCGCCTGCAGCGCGTTGGCCATCCGGTTGAACGATTCGCCGAGCCTGGCGATGTCGTCCGTGCCGGTGACCTTCATCCGTTCTTCCAGGTGCCCGGCGGCCAGCCGCTCGGAGATCCCGGCGGCCATCCGGACCGGTGTCACCACCTGGCGCACCACCAGCCAGGCGATGCCGCCCATCATGATCACCACGAACACGCCGGCGGTCGCCAGGGTGCCGGTGATCAGGTTGAGGGTCTTGGTCTCCTGGCCGAAGGAGAAGACGTAGTACAGCTGGTAGTCGCTGGTGCCGTCCGGGCCGGTGAACTGCTGGCCGAAGACCAGGCCCGGCTCGGTCTTCCCGCCGCTCTCCGCGGAGCGCTGGATCCGGGTGGGCTGGCTGAAGGTCTGACCGGCCTCCTGCGCGACCCGGGCCCGCAGGGCGGCCGGGACGCTGTCCGGCGAGATGTCGCCCGAGTAGCGCGGGCCGTAGCTGGGCCGGTCCTTCGCCGGCGGCACGGTCTGGCCGGTGGCCGGCAGCATCGCGATCACCGAGTAGACGTTCTGCCCGCTGGCCGCCAGCTCGCCGACCTGCCGCAGCAGCCAGGTCCCGGGCTCCTCGGGTGCCGGGTCGGCGGCCGCGCCGGTGCGCACCCGCAGGTCCTTCGCCTCGTCGATCTTCTTGAGCTCGGTCTGGAAGCCCGCGATCGCCTGGTCGCGCGCCGCGGCCCGCTTGGTGTCCAGCAGCCCGGTCCGCACCTGGGCCACCACGACGACGCCCAGCACCAGCACCACCAGGACCGACAGCAGCAAGGTCGCCGCCACCACCCGCAGCTGGATCGACCGCCGGTACAGCGCCGCCACCCGGTGCACGGGGCGGCGCAGCTGACGGACCACCGGCGCGAACGGGGCCGCGAGGCCGCGCCGCCGGCGGTTGCGGACGGTCGAACTCAGCACGTCCCCGCGCACGGCGGAGCCGCCCCCGTCGGTCGCGCCGGCCGCCGGGGTCTCGTCGGACTGGTCGCTCACGTCAGCTGGGCCCGGCCTTGTAGCCGACGCCGCGGACGGTCACCACGATCTCGGGGCGCTCCGGGTCCTTCTCGATCTTGGAGCGCAGACGCTGCACATGGACGTTCACCAGCCGGGTGTCCGCCGCGTGCCGGTAGCCCCACACCTGCTCCAGCAGCACCTCGCGGGTGAACACCTGCCAGGGCTTGCGGGCCAGCGCGACCAGCAGGTCGAACTCCAGCGGGGTCAGCGGGATGCCCCGCCCCTCCCGCTTCACCGAGTGGCCGGCCACGTCGATCACCAGATCGCCGATGGTCAGCTGCTCCGGGGTCGGCTCCTCGGCACGGCGCAGCCGGGCGCGCACCCGGGCCACCAGTTCCTTGGGCTTGAACGGCTTGGTCACGTAGTCGTCGGCACCCGACTCCAGACCCACCACGACGTCCACCGTGTCGGTCTTGGCGGTCAGCATGACGATCGGGATCCCGGACTCCGCCCGGATCTGCCGGCAGACGTCGATGCCGTCCCGACCGGGCAGCATCAGGTCGAGCAGGACCAGGTCGGGCTTGGTCTCCCGGAACGCGGCTAGCGCCCTGTCCCCATCCGCGACGAAAAACGGCTCAAAACCCTCACCACGCAGCACGATGCCGAGCATCTCGGCCAGTGCGGAGTCGTCATCAACGACGAGGACGCGTCCCTTCATGGGTCCATCTTCTCATTACCGGATTGTGACCTGCCGCACAGCAGTCCCATTGCTCCAGAACGGCCAACTGGCGGCCCGGCGAATTCCGGCCATACCGGGCGAAAGCCCCGGCCCGACCCGGCCCCGGAGGCCCCGGGAAGGACCACCGGCCGTCCACGGAGCGGCCGTTGCCGTTCAGCAACCGGATCCCCCTGGGGCGCGTCCGACCACCATGGCACGATGGGCGCTGCGCCCATGTGAAGATCCACCCGGCGCCGCGAACTCTGACGCCCTCCGAGGAGCAGTGATGACCGACACTCCGGGCTGGGCCTCGCCCGGCTCGTCCGAGCCGCCCCGCGACGGTGCCCGGCCCCCGGCCGACGCGCCCGCCGCCGTGCCCGGCCAGTCGGCACCGCCCCACGACGCCCCGCCCGCCTGGGGCACCGCCCCCGGCGCACCGCAGCCCCCGTACGGGCAGCAGCCGCCGTACGGCCAGCAGCCCCCCTACGGCCAGCAGCCGCCGTACGGGCCGCCCGGCGGGCAGTTCGGGTGGGGTGCCCCGCCCAGCCCCAAGCCCGGTGTCATCCCGCTGCGCCCGCTCGGCCTCGGCGAGATCCTCGACGGCGCGGTCTCCACCGTCCGCAAGCACTGGCGGGTCGCGCTCGGCCTGTCCTTCGGCGTCGCCGTGGTCCAGCAGGGCGTCGCGCTCGGCGCCCAGCTCGCCGTCCAGGGCGACACCGGCGAGCTCACCCCGGTGCTGACCTCCCTGGTCAGCCTGCCGCTAGCCGGGCTGCTCAGCGTGATCGCCTCGGCCCTGCTGACCATGGTCGTCAGCCGCGCCATCCTCGGGCAGTCCGTCACGCTCGGGGAGGCCTGGCGCGACGCCCGGCCCCGGACACTCCAGCTCATCGGCCTCACCCTGCTGAACGCCCTGATCCTCGGCGGCATCATCCTGCTGGGCTTCACCCCGCTGATCGGCTACGCGCTGTCCGGCGCCGCCGAACCGGCGATCACCGCCCTGCTCGTCATCGTGGGCACGCTCAGCCTCCCCGTGGCCGGCTGGCTCGGCATCCAGCTCAGCCTGGCCGCGCCCGCGCTCATGCTGGAGAAGCAGGGCGTCATCGCCGCCCTCTCCCGCTCCCGGCGCCTGGTCCGCGGCTCCTGGTGGCGGATCTTCGGCATCACCCTGCTCAGCACGGTCATCGCCTGGGTCGTCTCCAGCGTGATCAGCACCCCGTTCACCGTCGCCGGCATGATGCTCGGCTGGAGCGACCTCACCAGCCAGCTCGACGCCGGTGACTCCACCTCCATGCCCACCGCGATGCTGGTCACCCTCGCCATCGGCGGCATCCTCTCGTCCACCATCACGCTCCCCTTCACCGCCACCATCGGCGTGCTGCTCTACGTGGACCAGCGGATCCGGCGCGAGGCCCTCGACATCGAGCTCGCCCGCGCCGCCGGCCTGCCCGAGTACGGCGGCACCGGCTGGGGCGGTCAGGGCGGCCCCGCCCCGGCAAGGCTCTGAGCCCGATGCCGACCTGGGGGGAGATCGTCGTGCTCGCGGGCGGGGCCCCGGTCACGACGCCGCGTGACGCGGCGCGCGAAGCGGCCCGCGACGAGCTGGTCAAGGCCGACTACCACCGCCACGACCCGAGCATCCAGGAGCGGATCGTCAACTGGGTCATGGACCGGATCGACGACGCGCTCGGCGCGCTCGCCGGCGGCGGTACCACCGGCACCACCGGGCTGATCCTCTTCCTGGTGGTCGCCCTGGTGATCGGCGCCGCCCTCTGGTGGCGCCTCGGCGCGCCCAAGCGGGCCGCCCGCACCGACCTCGGCGTCTTCGGCGGCACCGGCCCGCGCAGCGCCGCCGAGCACCGGACCGACGCCGAGCGGCACGCCGCGGCCGGCCAGTGGGCGGACGCCGTCCGCGAGCAGATGCGCGCCCTGGTCCGGGCACTGGAGGAACGCACCCTGCTCGACCCCCGGCCCGGCCGCACCGCCGACGAGGCCGCCGTCGAAGCCGGCCGCGCACTGCCCGAGCACGCCGGCGCGCTGCTCGCGGCCGCCCGGGCCTTCGACGACATCGCCTACGGCGAGCGCACCGCCGACCAGGCCGCCTACCAGCTGCTGCGCGACCTCGACCGGACCCTCGAACGCGCCCGCCCGGTCCTCGCCCCGGCCGCCGGAGGAGCCGCATGACCAGCGCCACCCCCGTCCCGACGGCACCGCCGCACCCGACCGGGCCCGCGCCCGGACCCGTCGCGGCCGATCCCGTCGCGGCCGACCCCGTCGCGACCGGCACCAGCCTCGCCCCCACAGGCCGCGGCCTGTGGCGGCGCGCCCGCTGGTACCTGCTCACCGTCGTCCTCGCCCTGCTCGCCGCCGTCGTCCTGGCCGCCGCCAACGACGAACGCCAGTACCCGCCGCTGGACCCGCGCTCCTACGACGCCACCGGCGGCCACGCCCTGGTCGCCCTGCTGGAGCGCCAGGGCCTCACCGTCGACGTCATCACCGACCCCACCGGCCGCCCCACCGGCGCCGACACCCTGGTACTGCCCGAACCCGACCTGCTCACCCCCGAGCAGCTGGCCGCCGTCGCCGCCGCCCGGCACAGCCGACTGGTCCTGATCGCCCCCGGCCCCGCCGCGCTCAGCGCGCTCGCCCCCGGCGTCCGGATGTCCGACGAGAACGGCGGCGTCCCGTACGCCCGCGTTCGCGGCACCGACCCGGGCTGCTCGCTGCCGGAGGCGGTCCGGGCCGGCAGCGCCCACGTCGGCGGCCTGCTCTACACCTCCGGCAGCCGTGGCGAGGGCTGCTACCCGCGCGGCCACGGCTACCCCGTGGTCGCCGTCCCCACCGGCCGCGGCACCGACGTCGTGGTCCTCGGCAGCGGCGAGTTCCTCACCAACGAGCTGCTCAAGAAGGACGGCAACGCCGCCCTCGGACTCGGCCTGCTCGGCGCCCAGCCGCACATCGGCTGGCACCTGCCCGACTACACCGCCCCGGTCGCCGAGGGCGGGCGCAAGAGCTTCCAGGACTTCATCCCGGAGGGCTGGACCTGGGCCGGCTACCAGCTCGCCGTCGCCGTCGTGCTCGCCGCGCTCTGGCGCGCCCGCCGCCTCGGCCCGGTCGTCAGCGAGAACCTTCCCGTGGTGGTCCGCGCCTCCGAGACCACCGAGGGCCGCGCCCGGCTCTACCGCCGTGCCAGGGCCCGCGGCCGCGCCGCCGACGCCCTGCGCCGCGCCGCCGCGCACCGCATCGCCCCGGCCCTGGGCGTCCCGCCCGTGGCCGGCGCGCCCGACCCCACCGCTCTCTGCGCGGCCGTCGCCGACCGCCTCCCCGAGCGGCCCGCCGGGGACGTACGGGCCCTCCTGTACGGCCCGCCCCCGACCGACGACGCCGCGCTGCTGCGGCTCGCCGACGACCTCGACGCCCTCGAAAGGCAGGTACGGAAGCCGTGACCGAGAAGGCCACCACCCAGCTCCGCATCACTCCCGGCACGGCACCCGCCACCCCCGGCGCCGGCGCGCCCGGCGACCCGCGCCTCGGCGACGCCCGGCCCGTCGACGCTCCGACCGTCGACGCGCGCGAGGCCCTCACCGCCCTGCGCGCCGAGATCGCCAAGGCCGTCGTCGGCCAGGACGCCGCCGTCACCGGCCTGGTCGTCGCCCTGCTCTGCGGCGGCCACGTGCTGCTCGAAGGCGTCCCCGGCGTCGCCAAGACCCTGCTGATCCGCACCCTCTCCACCGCGCTCAGCCTGGAGACCAAGCGCATCCAGTTCACCCCCGACCTCATGCCGGGCGACGTCACCGGCTCGCTGGTCTACGACGCCCGCACCGCCGAGTTCTCCTTCCAGCCCGGCCCGGTCTTCACCAACCTGCTGCTGGCCGACGAGATCAACCGCACCCCGCCGAAGACCCAGGCCGCCCTGCTGGAGGCCATGGAGGAGCGGCAGGTCACCGTCGACGGCGAACCGCGCCCCCTGCCGGTCCCGTTCCTGGTCGCCGCGACCCAGAACCCGGTCGAGTACGAGGGCACCTACCCGCTGCCCGAGGCCCAGCTCGACCGCTTCCTGCTCAAGCTGATCCTTCCGCTGCCCGACCGCGACCAGGAGTTCCAGGTCCTCGCCCGGCACGCCGCCGGCTTCGACCCGCGCGACCTCTCCGCAGCGGGCGTGCGCCCCGTCGCCGGCCCCGAGCACATCGCGGCCGCCCGGGCGCAGATCGCCAAGCTGACCGTCTCCCCCGAGGTCCTCGCCTACATCGTCGACCTCTGCCGGGCCACCCGGCAGTCGCCCTCGCTCTCCATCGGCGTCTCCCCGCGCGGCGCCACCGCACTGCTCGGCGCCTCCCGCGCCTGGGCCTGGCTGGCCGGCCGCGACTACGTCACCCCCGACGACGTCAAGGCCCTCGCCCTGCCCACCCTGCGGCACCGCGTCGCCCTGCGCGCCGAGGCCGAGATGGAGGGCGTCACCGCCGACTCCGTCATCCAGGCGGTGCTCGCCCAGACGCCCGCCCCACGCTGAGCCCACCCCACGCTGGCCCGCCCCGCCCGCCCGCACCTCTGGCCGGCTCACCCCCGGCCCCGACGAAGGAACGCACCGCATGGCCCTCACCGGGCGAACCGCCCTGCTCGCCGCGCTCGGCGCCCTCGTCACGGGCCTGCTGCTGCCCTCCTGGGCCGGGATCGGCGCCGTCACCGGTGCGGTCCTGCTCGCCGTCGTCGTCGACCTGGTGCTCGCCGCCCCCGTCCGCAGTCTGCGGATCGTCCGGGGCGGCGACACCAAGGTGCGGCTCGGGGAGCCCGCCGGCGTCGAACTGACTGTCACCAATCCGTCCGGACGCCTCCTGCGCGCCCGGATCCGCGACGCCTGGGCCCCGTCCGCCTGGCGGCCCGGCACCGAGACCGCCGCCTCCCGGCACACCCTGCCCGTGCCCGGCCACGAACGGCGCCGCGTCACCACCGTCCTCACCCCGACCCGGCGCGGGGACCACCACGCCCACAAGGTGACGATCCGTTCGCTGGGCCCGCTCGGCCTGGCCGGCCGTCAGGGCTCGCACCTCGTCCCCTGGACGGTCCGCGCGCTGCCCCCGTTCGCCAGCCGCAAGCACCTGCCCTCCCGGCTCGCCCGGCTGCGTGAACTCGACGGCCGCACCTCCGTCCTGACCCGCGGCCAGGGCACCGAGTTCGACTCGCTGCGCGAGTACCTGCCGGGCGACGACGTCCGCTCCATCGACTGGCGGGCCAGCGCCCGCCGCCACACCGTCGCCGTGCGCACCTGGCGCCCGGAGCGCGACCGGCACATCCTCGTCGTCCTCGACACCGGCCGCACCTCGGCCGGCCGGGTCGGCGACGCTCCCCGCCTGGACGCCTCCCTGGACGCCGCACTGCTGCTCACCGCCCTCGCCACCAAGGCCGGCGACCGGGTCGACCTGCTCGCCCACGACCGGCGCGCCCGGGTCTCGGTGGCCGGCCGCTCCCCGAACGAGATCCTCCCGGCCTTCACCAACGCGATGGCCGTCCTGGAGCCCGCCCTCTACGAGACCGACATGCGCTCGCTGGTCGCCACCGCGCTCAAGATGGCGCCGCACCGCTCGCTGATCGTCCTGCTCACCGGCCTGGACGCGGCCCCGGTCGAGGACGGCCTGCTCCCGCTGCTGCCCCTGCTCACCAAGCGGCACGAGGTCGTGCTCGCCTCCGTCTCCGACCCCCACCTCGACGAGCTCGCCGCCGGCCGCGGCACCGTCGAGGCCGTCTACGGAGCCGCGGCCGCCGAACAGACCCGCGCCGACCGCCGCCTCACCGCCGACCGCCTCACCCGCGCCGGCGTCACGGTCATCGACGCCCCGCCCTCCTCCGTCGCCCCCGCCCTGGCCGACACCTACCTCGCCCTCAAGGCCGCCGGCCGGCTCTGACCGCAACTCAGCGCCCGTGCCCCCGAGGCCGGTTCACGGCCCGGTACGCCGCTCGGCGGCATCGAAGGCCGGCGCGAGCGGCGCCAACGCCGCGCGGAGCTGCTCCGGCGGGGAACCGGACGGTACGACCAACCCTGCCGCGCCGGCGTTCCCGATCGGCCGGAGCCAGCCCTCCAAGGCGATGCGGACCGCCGCGGCCACGCTCGCCGCGAGAACGCGGGCCGTGTGCACTCCGGCATCGCCCAGGCGTTCGGCGAGAACCGCCGCCTCCTCGAAGGACGCCGGGGAGAGACCTACCCCGACATGGACTGGGAGCCCAAGGAGGCCTTCACGGCGGTGGCCGAGCGGTATCGGAGGTGACCGGCCTGTCCTGAACGCAAAGAACCCCCGCCGGTAATCCGGCGGGGGTTCTTCTCAAAATTTGTTCGGCGGCGTCCTACTCTCCCACAGGGTCCCCCCTGCAGTACCATCGGCGCTGTGAGGCTTAGCTTCCGGGTTCGGAATGTAACCGGGCGTTTCCCTCACGCTATGACCACCGAAACACTATGAAACTGTCACCGCCCGCACGCAATGGCGGGGGTCGTTGTTTCAGAACAACACAGTGGACGCGAGCAACTGAGGACAAGCCCTCGGCCTATTAGTACCGGTCAACTCCACCCCTCACAGGGCTTCCATATCCGGCCTATCAACCCAGTCGTCTACTGGGAGCC